>DAIDJC010000015.1 GCA_027451565.1 Limisphaerales bacterium
GGGCCATTTTATGGACTTCGTCCCGTTTACGAATGGCATTGCCCTGACCTTGGTAGGCCTCCATGATCTCGGCTGCAAGGGCTGATTTCATGGGTGTCCCCTTGCGCGCATCGGCAAAATCCACAATCCAGCGCAAGGCCAAGGCATTTTGGCGGTCACCGGGAATTTCCAGGGGCACCTGATAGGTGGCACCACCCACCCTGCGGGCCTTGGTTTCAATCCTGGGTTTGGCATTGTCCACGGCTCTCTGGAGAATTTCAATGGGATTGCTGGCCGGGTTCTTCTCGGAAATGGTCTCAAAGGCTCCGTAAACAATCCTTTGCGCAGTGCTTTTTTTGCCGGACACCATCACGGTATTGACCAAGCGGGTGACCAAGACGCTTTGAAATTTGCCATCCTTGACCATGGGCCGTTTGTCTGCTTGACGTCTGCGGGACATAAATAATGATTCTATTTAAGATTTTGAATTTTCAGAGACTGGCTCATTTTGCCGGAGCGGCCGCCTTTTCCTTGGGACGCTTCACGCCGTATTTGGAACGGCTTACGCGGCGTTTTTCCACCCCGGCAGCGTCCAATGTCCCACGCACAATGTGATAGCGCACACCGGGAAGATCTTTTACGCGGCCTCCGCGGATCAAGACGATGGAGTGCTCCTGCAAATTGTGGCCTTCATCTGGTATGTAGGCAATAACCTCGTATCCATTTGTCAACCGAACCTTGGCCACCTTGCGCATGGCTGAGTTGGGCTTCTTGGGCGTACGGGTCATGACCTGAATGCACACTCCGCGCCGAAATGGCGAGTTCTCCAAGGCCGGAGATTTGGACTTGTACTTAACTTTCGTGCGGCCCTTACGGACCAGTTGATTAATTGTCGGCATTTTATCTTGGGCTATGAATTTCCCGCCCCAATCCCCGAAACACTGCTGTTCCAGTCGAATGGAGCGTTGAAACTAGCCAAGTCATTGAAATGTGGCAAGTCTTTTTTGAAGTATTTTGGATTTCCATTTTGTCGCCTGCACCCCCCGGCTTAGCCGCAGTTGGGCCCAGGCTTAAACCTTCATGCAAACCTCGGTATGAGAATCGCTTTCAACAACGACCACAGAAAGTTCCCGGCTGATTGGCCATACCCCCCGGCCCAAAACCAGACATGGAATGAAAGGTATCCGGGCTAACTGTTCAGGCCGTTTCAACCCGATTATTTCAAACCGATAAAAATAGAAACCCAAGAATTTTGGGCCCTCTTGACGCGAGCCACCCAACACCCCTTGGAGTAATCAGGTCAAAATGGTCATTACCTGTTTTTTATTAATTAGATATATGATTTATCAAAGAGCAATTTTCACACTCAGAAAGATGCCCGGGAACCCCTGAATGCGCATCCCGGGTTCCAAGATGACTCCGAAATCAGGCTTGAGTGTCTATCTGAGTAATGGCTTCCATCAATTTTTCCCTGATTTGCTTTTGGCGTTCGGGGGATGTGATCTTTCCGCCGGTTCGTTCCCTGAGGTAAAAAGCGTCTATGGCAGCGCCTCGCTCTGTCAGAATTCGAGCACTTTCGATATCCAGGGCCAGTTCAGTGAAGGTTTGTGAAATGACATAAAGGAGGCCCAAGCGATCCTCGGTTTCAATTTCCACAACCGTGCGATTTTCGGAAGCTTCGTTGTCAAAATGAATTTCCGTGGGCATGCGTTCACCCAAATAGGCCTGGTAGGCGGTGCGGGTGAGACGCTGGCGTTCGATCAAGGATCGCAATTGGACTGTTTCTCCATTCAGTATCTTTTCAAGGAGCCGGGTGAATTTATCATGCTGTTCACGCGTGCCAAGGAGGCCCGTCCGGGAATCGTTCACAAAGAGTGTGTCCAGCACAATCCCATCATCGCGTGTAAAAATTTGTGCGCCCAAGATGTTCAGCCCAGTGGCGCTCAAGGAACCTGCAATCTTGAGAAAAAGTCCGGCTTGGTCCCACGTGCAGAGTTTGAGCAGGTTGTAACCGCGGTCCGGTTCGTCCTTCCACAAAGTGGCAAGGGAATAGGTCTGGGCATCCGATGCCTGGAGATTCTTGAAAAAATCATGGGCCAGAGTCAGATCCTCACAGATATCCATTGCTGAGCGGGTCTCGTAGTAGCGGGGAGGAAGTTTCTCAAAATGAGCTTCCAGTTCATCATTAGTAATGGAGGAGGGGCTGGATCCGCGCACTTCTTTTTGCAGTTGTTCCCTTTGTTCCCGACCGGCACGAATGAATTCAGAGCCCCCGGTCAGGAGGGTCATAGTTCGGGAGTGGAGCTGCCACAGGAGCGAGTCCTTGAACCCATTCCATAATTTGTCGCTGGTGCCTTGGGAATCGGCAAATGTGAGCAAAGCCAGAAGATCAAGGTTTTCGGGGGTTCCCATTTGCCGCGCAAAATTGCGGATCACGAGAGGGTCATCCAGATCGCGGCGCTGGGAGATATTGGCCAGAAGCAGGTGGTTCTCCACCAGAAAGCGAAGGACCCCTTGCGAGGGCGGGTCCAGATGGAGGCGCCGGGCCGCCCGCAACGCCATCACGGCGCTGGCCTCGGCATGGCGGCCCTGAATGTGGGGGGCGGATTTTCCGACATCGTGCAGCAACAGGGCCAGGTAAAGCAAACCCGGCCGCTCAAGGCCTTTGAAGAGGGAGGCGTAATGCTGGAACGGGGGTGATTGGGCTTCCCATATTTTGTCCAACTGCTCGATGCAAACCAGGGTGTGCTCATCAGCGGCGTATTGGTGGTAAAACTCATGCTGCACCAGACAGGTCAATTTTCCAAACTCGGGAATATATTTACCCAAAAGGTTCACCTCGTGCATGGCGCGGAGAGCGGGGGCCACTTCCCCCCGCCTCTCAAGGATGGTCAGGAACGTCTCACGCACATGTTCATCCGTGAGAAAAGACCGGTTGACCAGGGAGAGTTGATTGCGGATGAGTTGCGACAAGTCTGGATGGATGCGCAGTTGGCGTTGTTGGGCATGAAGAAACACCCGCATAAGGCGGCGTGGCGAATCCCGAAAGATGCGGTTTGAAGCGGCGCGAATTTCTCCATCCATGAACACAAAGCCATCCACGGGTTCGGGTGGCAGGCGTCGGCGGCGCGGCAAAAGGCGGCGGAGGCGGGCCAGGCGACTTTGGGCGTCTGGTGGCAGGAGAGCCATGCGCTGTTCCAAGGTCCGGGTGATGAGATAAATATTGCGCGTGTGGGTATAGAGATCGCGCATGAATTTTTCGATGCGCCGGCTGGGTGAACGGTCCGAGTAACCCAGGTTGCCGGCCACGGCTGGCTGGATGTTCTTGCCCAGCACATCTCCGGCACGGTTGATTTGGTAATGAAGCTCGTTCCTGGTGCGCAGCAGGAAATCATAGGCCGTCTCAAGCTGTTTTCGTTCCCCGGCGGATACAAATTCACGTGCTTGAAGTTCTTCCAGGGAACGGGTGCGGTACTTGAAAAAGCTCATCCAGAGCAGGTTCTGGAAGTCTCTCAAGCCTCCGCAGCCATTTTTTAGGTTGGGTTCCTGCATGCAGGCGCTGTTGCCATATTTTGAGCGCCGGGTGGACTGGTCTTCCAAGCGCGAGGCAATGTATTTTTCTTCGAAGCCCATCACGCAACGGCTCACCACGGCTTTTTCAAATTTTTTGAATAAGACTTCATCCCCGGTGATGCATCGGGCCTCAATCAATGCGGTCTTGGACTGCATGTCTGCATTGGCCACGTTGACGCACTCCTCCACCGTGCGCACGGCGTAGCCCACCTTCAGGCCTATGTCCCAGAGCGGATAAAGGACGCCGTCAATCATTTGGGCCAGGTGTGGCAGTGGTTTTCCCACGGCCACCTGCCCCTCATGAAGAAACATCACGTCAATGTCACTGTGCGGGTTCAATTCCGCCCGTCCATAGCCGCCGGTGGCCACAAGGGCCAGCCTGGGAAATTCCTTCTGGGCCTGGGCGGAAAGCCCCTGCCGGGCGAGGACCCAGAGATGCCGGAGCAGGCCATCCAATATCGCTGACCTGGCAGCACAAATGCGGCGACCCTCCGCTCCCGCCCTGTGTTCAATTCGCAGGCGGTGAGTCTGAATTTTCAGGAAGCTTTTACAGGCTGCCAGGCGTTCGGCCTGGGTGCTGTCCGGGGGTAGGCTCAGCCTCGCCTCGGCTGCGGCCTCGATTTTTTTGATGAGATCCTGCACGGCGCACTAAATTGCGTGCAAATCTCCCACATGGCAAGCCGCCTTGCATGAGGTTCCCCTGATAATTCCAGCCCGCCCCAGGCAAGCATCCCGGCATTTCCGGCCCATTCCCCTCTCCGATGCATCGAAACCTTGTCCAAAGTTCGGTATCAAATAGACTTTTACGACAATGGCAGAAAATCCCGACCTGGATGCCGTCCTCATGCTGCGTGTCAAGCACGGCGACCGTGAGGCGTTTGAGGCTTTGGTTGAAAAATACAAGCAGCCTGTCATGAACTTTGTGAGAAGGTCCCTCCATGACGAGCATGAGGCGGAAGACCTGGCCCAGAATGCTTTCCTGCAAGTTTACAAATCCCGCGACCGCTATAAAGCAAGCGCGCGGTTTTCCACCTGGCTTTTCACCATTGCTCGAAACCTTTGCCTGAACGAAATCCGGCGGCGTTCACGACACCCAGCCGATTCCCTGGAGGAGACCCACCCAGCCGGCGAGGATGTGCCGCCCCGTCAATACGAAGACAGATCGGCCACACTGCCACCGCAAAACCTTTTGCAACGCGAATTGGAGTCGAAAATAGAGGAGGCTCTGGCTCAACTGCCTGAAAACCAACGGTCAGCCATACTCCTCTGCCGACAGGATGAATTGTCCTACGAGGAAATAGCCAAGGTGCTTGGTTGTTCTCTTTCAGCCACCAAGTCGTTGATTCACCGCGGGCGTGAAACCCTCAAGGAAAAACTTGCGGTTTACCTGGGGCCGACACGGCCTCCAGGCCAGCGCCCTTCATAACCGACAATACATCTTGGAACCCCGGGACCGGCTGATTTTTCAAGCCAATGTCCAAGGAGTCCGGTAATCCCGGCCCAACATTTTTGATGCTTTGGCGTTTTTCAAAATTTGTTCCGTGGCCACATCCCAGTGAATGGTGTCTCCAGTAACCATGCTGATATATCCCAAATGTCCGGGAATGGTGGAATGATGCCCCACCTCGACCGGGGTGATGGTGGGTTGCCGTGATTTGACGCAATCCAAAAAATTAGCCTGGTGGTTGTTGGAGACATAAAGCTTGATCTTGCGCAAATCCTCAGGCAGCGACTTTCCATGCTTCCAATCCGGGTTTGAAGCATCAAATCCACCCCGATCCACCCACACCCAGCCCGATGAGCCAATCCATTTCACTCCACTGCGAATCTCCTTATGCCCGCCTGCTATGACGAAATCCACGTTGCGGTCGTAACCCGTGATTTCTTTCTTGTATAAGGCCTCGACCCGATACTTGGGACTGGTGTTGTAAACGGCATTTGACGGGGGCATTTCACCGTGGCCCTTTACTGTTGAAGGTCCAGAAAGGTCAAATCCCAACCCCCAGTGGGCAATGTCACAATGATGCCCAATCCAATCCATCAACTGGCCTCCGCCTGTATTATAGTTCCAGCGCCAATTCTTGTTGATTCGAGCGTCAATGTAGGGCTCCATCCGGGAAGGGCCTATCCAGGTATTGTAATCCAAGGTGGACGGGGGATCGCTTACCAGAAGATTCCATGCGTCTGTGCCTGGAACCACTTGGGAAAGGTCCTGGATTTTTTGCGGCAGGCTGGCAATTTTAGCCAGCGCCACCTTGCCCTGGCCTGAAAAATCCGTGTGGCCGGATGGCAGCCCCACTTCCACCCGCCGGACGGTTCCAATCAACCCATTTCGGACTATTTCCGCCGCCTTGTGGAAAATGGGCGTGGAGCGTTGCCAGGAACCCATTTGCCAGATGATTTGGTTTTGCTCGACAGCTCGGACGATTGCCTGTTGTTCCGCAATGGTTTTGGCCAGCGGTTTTTCGCCATAAACATCTTTTTTTCGACGGGCAGCCTCGATGCCCACCAGCGCATGCCAGTGATCCGGCACGGCAATCATTACCGCATCTATATCATCGCAGGCCAGCAACTCGCGATAATCATGGTAGCCTCGGCAGTCCTTGGCTTGGTTGGAATCATTGATCATGTCAATGGCATCCTGCAAATGCCCCGAATCCACATCGCAAGCGGCCATTACACGGCATTGGGGAAGAGATAAAAACGAGCGCGTATTGCCCGGACCCTGCCAACCCATTCCAATCACTCCCAGGTTGATCCGGTTTGACGGCCGGTTTTGCCCAAAAATGGACGAGGGCAGAATCATGGGCAAAGCCATGGCGGCTCCCGTCCGCAGTAAAAATTTTCTCCGGTTCAGGCGGGTGGAAGGAATTGATTTCATGTTGTTTTGTCGCTTGTTGCCTCAAAGACTAAACCATGAGCAGGAGTCGTGACCACAAATTTTTTTCAAGAAACCGGTCCCCAAGAGGATGCCAAATCGGAGGGGACTATTTTCTGTAACGCTCAGGCGGCAGGTTGCAGAATTGTCATTTTAGATTATACTTTTTCAAGAAACCCAGAAAAATGGCTACGAATAGATTTTTTGAGGTGGGAGGCCTTGTTTGGAGGGCAAGGGGCGGGCTTTTTGGCTCCCGCCATCATGCCCGGCACAAAACCAATAAGCGCCTCATGAAGCCGCGCGAACCCGGCAGTCCGGTCCCAATGCCCATTTTTATTGCTGGCAGGAGGAAGGCAAATTGGAGGGAATTTCCGCCTTCGATGCCGGCGTTTGGCTTGAGTTTTTTCTTTTGTTCAAGGCGGGCAATGTTTGGACATGGCCTTTGGCTTGCAACTGTTTTGGCCCTTTCATCACTGTTCACTGCCCTTGGGCAGGATGTCATTGAGTTGGGGAACAAGCCCGTGTCCTTCACAAACTTGCTGGGACGCGCCTACGACAACGTCCAGTTGGAACGGGCGACGATGGATGGGCTTGTTTATTCCCAGACAAACACGTTTACGGTTGGCTTGGTGCGTTATCCCGACCTGGCCACCAATTTTCTTGCCGGGTTGAAAATTCCTGAAACATTTCTGGCAAAGGCGGCGCGTCACCAACAGGAATTAGACCAGCAAAAAAAGGAGTTCGACCAGGCAGCTTACTTTAGGTCACTGCAAAACCTTGCAAACATCATGGTCAACACGAATGATATCTCCACCAATAATCCCTCCAAGAAAGGTTCGAACGGGCTACAAAAAACATCGGCGCCCGGAAACTCAATGGCCACCCCGCGTTATTACCGGATCAGAACCATTCGCCGATAACGGCGATCGGGCTTACATCCGTTAACCGACATGGATTTGTGTCTTGCCATCGGTTTAGGCCTGCTGGGAGACAGCCGGCTAGTGGTTGCCCGGGGCTAAGCGGGTTTTGGTCATTTATCTCGTTTAAGCAGGTGCTGCGCCAAAGCCTCCAATGCAGCGGCGCCACCCCGGAACGGTTTCAAGGCAGAGAATGCCTTCCGGGTGAGGTCGGCCGCAACGCGGCGTGATTTTTCCAGCCCCACCAGGGACGGATATGTGGCTTTTTGTGCAGCAACATCCTTGCCTGCAGTTTTACCAAGCTGCTCGCTGCTTTGCGTCACGTCCAAAATGTCATCTATGACTTGAAAGGCCAGTCCCACGTTGTAGCCAAATTCAGTCAGGGCTTTCAACTGGCTTGGAGTGCAATTCGCGCTCATTCCACCAAGGCGTACCGAGCAGCAAAGCAAGGCCGATGTTTTTCTCTCGTGAATGTAACGCAGGTCGGCCAGCTTTAATTTTTTACCTTCCCCCTCCAGGTCGGCAACCTGTCCGGCCACTAATTGCAGAGACCCGGAGGCCCGGGCCAGCTCCAGGATCAAATCGCGGTGGCCATACCTGGGCCATCCCCTGGAGGCGGCAGCGATTTCAAATGCCTGGGTCAGGAGGGCGTCCCCGGCAAGGATGGCAATGCCTTCTCCAAACACTTTGTGGTTGGTGGGTTTTCCGCGCCGGAAATCGTCGTTGTCCATGGCCGGCAAATCATCGTGGACCAGGGAGTAAGTGTGGATGCATTCCACCGCGCATGCCAGCGGCATGGCATCGGCTTGCTTTCCGCCGCAGGCTTCCGCCGCCGCAAACAGTATGGCTGGCCGCATGCGCTTGCCGCCCGCAAAGAGGGAATACCGCATGGCTTCATGCAGGGTGGATGGACGCATTTTCCCCGGTGGCAGAAAATGATCCAGAGCCTGGTTCACCGCCTCGGTTTTTTGGTTCAAAAACGCGTTCAGATCAAATGCTTTTCCCTTAGTGGTCATAATATTGGCCCCTCCAAAATGCCGGAAGTCGGTTGGTGTTTGAAGGCATTTTTTGACATTGCGCCAGAGCCTTTGTTCCGCTATGATGGGGGGCTATTGTTAATCGAATGAACGCTGAACTTTGCAAAAAAGCCCTGGAAAAGGTTGGAAACCCCAATGTGCTGGTCAATCTCGTCTCCCGCCGGGTGCGTCAGTTGAATTCAGGGGGCGGTGGTTTGGGTCAGCCATTGATCATGGATGCGGGCACGCTGGGTCTCGCGGATATCGCCTTGCGCGAGATCATTGAGGAAAAAATCGGCTGGAATTTGCCGGAGCAGCAGGCGGCCGTGCGGCCTGTCGCTAAAAAGCGCAAAAAGCACTGATTCCAAGCCCCGCACCGGCCGCTCGACACCATCGGCCCAATTATTTCGTTCGCCCGGAAATGGACATCCGGGCTGGTGATTTTCGGGAAAATTTGTGAAACTTTTTTGTTTCCCAGATATTTTCTTTCGCTTTTCTAATGTGTTAAAGTCTTATCCCGGCTAAATTTGTGTCATGGCCGATATCGTGAGCAATCCCAAAGCCCGCCGTGATTATCATATCCTCGAGGTTTTTGAGGCTGGAATAGTCCTGAAGGGGACAGAGGTAAAGGCCTTGCGCGCAGGCAAGGGCCAAATGGGTGATGCTTTTGCCCGGGTCGAGAAAGATGAAGTCTGGCTGTACAATGCCCACATAGACGAATACAGCCACGGCAACCTTGGAAACCATGTTCCCAAGTCCCCACGCAAACTTTTGCTGCACCGCGCCGAGATTCGCAAAATATTTGGCCTGGCTTCGGTCCAAGGCCATGCCTTGGTGCCCCTGGCTTTTTACTGGAAGAACGGCAAAGTGAAGGTTTCCTTGGGAGTTGGAAAGGGGAAACTGGCTTATGACAAACGGGAGGACCTCAAGAAACGTGATTCGGACAGGGAGCTTAAGCGGGCCGGAATGAAATGGTCCAAGGGAAAGTAAAAATTCGAGGGTGGGATGAAATAGGTTGGGGAAAATGGTCTCCGGGTAGGGGGCAAGGCTTTTCGGTTATTGGCGAGGAAACACCCATTTGTGACAGGGTTTTGACCCGGACGAAACACAGGGAAAAACCATGCATTTTTGTCCCTGCCAACCCAACTAAAATACACGCTGCAAACAAACTACAGGGCTCCAAAACTAAAGGGCTCCAAGTCTTTTTCAAAACGACCTGTTTCAACTTCCAGCATCCACTCCAAATTCCTAACCAGCAGAGTCAGGCAGTGGGTCGGCCTGCCGACAATCCATGCACTAAGGGATCCTTCAGAGGAAGGCCTGTTTCCTGCGGTTCCTGAGCGGTTGGCTGAATCAGGCTTTGGCTGCCGATTCTTTCTTCCAAGTGCGACGCGGAGCCTTGGTGACCAAGCCTTTTTTGAGGGCGCTGGCAGCCACGCGCACATAGCGCACCTCGCCATTGGGAAGAATGGCCTTCACACGCTGGAGATTCACCATGAAACGACGTTTGGTGATCGCCGTGACGTGGGTACCAATACCCCCGGACTTTTTGGATTTACCACTGCGCCAGATGATGCTGCCCTTCATCGGGCGTTTGCCGGTCATTTCACAAATGCGTGCCATAAATTTCCTGTATAAATAGTCTGGAATTGTAGCAATGGAATGGATTATGGCAAGTGATTTTTAGTTTTTGAAATTTTCAATGTTTTAGCGCCGATTTTGTTTATTCATTGGATCGGGTCAATTTGTATGTGAAAATTTAAGCGTAAATGCCAAACGCCGGGTTTGATTCTACAATTTGGCAAGGATGGAGCTGACAAGGTCCAGATGAGTCGCTTCTGTGGGGAAGATGCCGGCAAAACGAATTGTGTCACGAGTTAAGTTTTTGTTTTGAGCTTCATGTTGCGCAAGAATAGCCAGGCGCCAAATCTTCAAATTCAACGACACCGACAGGCTGGAGAGGTGTGAAGCCATCGGGTTTTAACGTGTCCATGACCTATGCAACTTTCTGCAAAAGTAGCTTAAAATGAGTAAGTTGACACGTACCCAAATCAATTGGCCAGTTGCCCGACCCAAGCCATGACAGGTCGGAAATTTCAGCGGAAATACCGGGCACAAAACAGGTGTCATGTCATATTTCCCAGTCTTTATATCATAAAACGAATGATTATTCCTTAACCCACAATCCCCGGTCCCGGTCTATCCTCCCACTTAAATATGAAATTTATAAATTCAATTCAAAAGATACCCATCCTTCCATTTGGCGCGGGATTAACATTGGCATTGTTTTTTTTCACCACAATCCCTTTTTCACAAGCCCAGGAGCCATCCGCAGTGGCTCCGTCCAAACTGTCCCGCACGGTCGGGTTGGACATCGTCCAGCATGTCGTCAACCCGAATAATACCATCAGCCTGAAGTTTCATTGGAGCGAAAAAGGGCACGACTTTCAGCGCACAGTGGTGGCAACTGACCAGACGATAGTGGTTTACAACGGCCATATCATGACCATGAAAGATTTGACGGACGATCAATACAAAGCCAAAGCGGTGGCGACCGTGAAATCGGATGGAACCACGGTGGTTTTGTTAAGATTTGGCAAGAAACCGCTGCCCAAGAATCAGTTAACCCCGGCCCAGCGGGCATTGTTGGCCACTCTGGCACCTGCTCCCACGGCGGCCTCGGACACCGCGCTCGACCACCGGGTGGAATCCATTATTCAATCCTTGAACCTGTCAGATGTTGAGCAATCCCAACGGGTCTCTGCAGTTCTTGAGGCTGATTTGCGCGCCGTCCGGGATGCGCACAACTCCGGTCTGGAACTGGACCCTTCAGTTCACCAACAATTCATCGAAGGCTTGGCGGCCAACCTCACTCCAGATCAGGTGGAGATGGTCAAGGACAAGCTCACCTTGAACAAAATGCCCCTCACATTCAAAGTCTATCAACAAATCATTCCCAACCTGAAGCCAGCCGACAAGGCGCGCATTTTATCGCTGCTCGGAGAAGCGCGGGAAAAGAGCCTTGACCAAAAGAACGTGGATGAAATGACTCCTATTTTCAAAAAATACAAACTTGAAATTCAGAAGTACCTGGACAGCCAGGGATATGACTGGAATGGGTCCTACAAGGCTTTCGTGCAGGGTCAAAAAGCCCGGTCTTCCCAGGGGAATAACTAGGGCCTTGCAAGCCAAATCCCAGGGCTTCTTTCTACGGATTTCACGGTGTCCTTCTCAGTAAAGAAAAGTTTTTGCAGTGTTGTGGTTCTTTGGCGACCAAAAATGAAGACAAGGCTGGGGTATGCGCACAAAAGACTGCGGGAGGAAAGCCCTCACGGGCAGCAGAAATTCCACCCAACAGTTTAAACCCGAAAAGCGAAATGGAAAGGGTCAAGATGCGGCAAGATGCTGAAGCGGAAACTCTTTGGAACGATCGAAAATGTACCCGAAGCGGTCTGGTGAGATTTTTCCAATGAGTTTGCGCCCAGTAGATTGGGGCAGATTGGCCTTTTGAATTTCGCTTTTCGGATTTAAACCCCGCTTCCAGCCAATTTTAAAACAGTCTCAATCCACTCCGTAATCGAGGCGTACAAACGGCCGGAGAATGATGGGCCATTCTATTGCAAGCGCTAGGCAGGCAGTTCATTTCAGACACAGACTCAAGGCTCAATTTTTGACGTGGCAAGCGTGGCAAGCGTGGCAAGCGTGGCGGGAGAACGGCAACTATTCGAAAATTTCTTGCTCAAAAATCGTCGGCAGGCGCCATTTCGAAGGCGGAAATGATTTGATAGGATGGGGTGGCCGACGGGATTCGAACCCGCAACAACAAGCTCCACAAGCTTGGACTCTACCATTGAGCTACGACCACCAATCTGAATTGCAGCCTTAAGTCGGCACCGTTTAGGATCATGGTTCGCGAACTCATTCCCAAAACGGCCCCTGTCCGCGACCCTGAAGGCCCGGGGCGGCTTTCAAGGCTTCAACCCGGAGGCAACAAACATTACGGCTCCAGAATAGGAAGCGGCACTGGATTAGTCAAGTTTCGCTGCAATAGCTTGTGCCAGCTTGCCGGCATCCGCGTTAAAAAGGCGCACGCCCTCGGCGGTTTTTTCAGTAGCCATGGCATTTTCGTTCAGGAGCCAGCGAAACCGCGCCTCGTTGATCTGGATTTTTTCGATCTTGGACTGACACGCCAGTTCTGGGGAGAGTTTACGGGCAAGCGGGCTGGTGTTTTTCTGGAGTTCGGCGAGGAGATTGGGGCTGATGGTCAGCAAATCGCAGCCGGCCAGTTCCTGAATCTCGCCCACGTTTCTGAAGCTGGCGCCCATGACCTCAGTGGCATAGCCAAATTTTTTGTAGTAGGAGTAGATTTCCCTCACGGAAAGAACCCCTGGGTCCTCGGCGGGGCTAAACTCCCGTTTGTCCCGGGCCTTGTACCAATCCATGATGCGTCCCACGAATGGAGAAATCAGTTTGACCCCGGCTTCGGCGCAGGCAATGGCTTGGGGAAGCGAGAAAAGCAGCGTCAGATTGCAATTGATGCCGTCGCGTTGAAGGATTTCTGCGGCGCGAATGCCCTCCCAAGTGGAGGCGATTTTAATGAGGATTCGCTCCTTGGGGATGTTGTGGGCCTGGTAAAGCTCGATAAAACGCCGCCCCTTGGCAACCAAGGCGGCGGTGTCAAAGGACATGTTTGCATCCGTTTCGGTGGAGACCCGTCCGGGCACGATTTTGAGAATTTCCACCCCGAAAAGAATCAAGAGGTCATCCATGATTCGGCCAAGGCGCTGGGACGGCGCGGATGAACGGTTGTCGGCGATGGCTTTCTCCACCAAAAACTGATACTCGGGCATTTGGGCGGCCTTGAAAATCAGGGAGGGGTTTGTGGTGGCATCCCTGGGGGCAAACTGGCGGAGGCTTGCAAAATCGCCGGTGTCGGCCACCACCGTGGTGAACTGCTTGAGTTGATCGAGTTGGGAAGGAGCATTCATGGGCGGGTCAATTAAATTTTCAAGATCATCCATTCATATGGATTTAAAACCTAAAATACCCCCTCAGCAGCCTTTGGCAAACTTTTTGACAGTCACCGCACATGGTTTAAGATGAACGTCCACTGAATTATGGCGACGCATTACCTGGCATACGACCTTGGAGCAGACAGCGGGCGATTGATTTTGGGCACGTTGGATGAAGGCCGGATCAATTTGGAAGAGATACACCGCTTTCAAAACGGACCGGTTAAAAATGCCGGCGCCCTCTATTGGAACCTTGATGGGATTTTCACCGAGCTTAAGGTTGGGTTGAAGAAAGCCAGCACCTGTGGCAAGCCCATTGTCAGCCTGAGCACTGATTCCTGGGGGGTGGATTATGCCCTGTATGACGAGCGTGGAATCATCATGCCACCGGTTTGGTGCTATCGGGATGGGCGGACCGCCTTGGGAATCGAGAATGCCCAGTCAAAGGTGGACTGGCCCACCACGTATGCCATCACGGGGATTCAGTTTATGGGCTTTAACACCCTATACCAGATTGCCAGTGAGCCTGCCGATCGCCTGGCCCGGGCCCGCCAGATTTTGCTGATCGGCGACGCGGTGAATTATTTTAGCAGTGGAGTGGCACGGAACGAAGTTTCACTTGCCAGCACCACCCAGTTATACGACCCGCGCCAACGCCGCTGGTCGGATCGCCTGTTCGCAGCGGTGGGATTGCGCGAAAACCAATTCGCCCCAATTTGCGCTTCGGGAACCCGCCTGGGCCCCTTGAAAAAGAGCCTGTCTGCCGAGTGCGGCATGCCCTCCATTGAGGTTATTGCCACCTGTTCCCATGATACAGGCGCCGCCGTGGCCGCCATTCCTGCTGCCTCTAAAAACTGGGCCTACCTCAGTTCAGGCACCTGGTCTCTGATGGGAGTGGAACTTCCAGAACCGGTCATTAATGAGCAATCCAGAACACTGGGGTTCACCAACGAAATTGGATACGGCCATAGCGTGCGGTTGCTCAAAAATATCATTGGAATGTGGCTGGTTCAGGAATGCCGCCGGCATTGGGCGCGGGAAGGCCATAAGTTTGATTTCATGGAACTGGAGCGGATGGCTGCCTCCTCAGCGCCTTTTGTTTCCCTCATTAACCCGGATGACGCCCGTTTTTTGGGCCCCGAAAACATGCCTGGCAAAATCGCAGACTTTTGCCGCGAAACAGGCCAACCCGTCCCTTCCACCCCAGGAGCCACCATGCGCTGCATCTATGAAAGTCTGGCCCTGTTTTACAGGGTCACCCTCCGGCGACTGGAAAAACTCATCGGGCGCAAAATCGAGGTCATGCACATCGTGGGCGGCGGGAGCAAGGATGCCACGCTCAACCAATTTGCAGCCAACGCCATGAAAATCCCCGTGCTGGCTGGCCCGACTGAATGCGCCGCCCTGGGCAATATCCTCATTCAGGCTTTGGCCCTGAGCCACATCCCCACGCTTGATGCCGCCCGCACTATCGTCCGGGACTCCCTCCCAGTTCAAACCTTCAACCCCACAGATGCCGACCTGTGGGATTCCACAGCCCAGCGCTTTAACTCCCTTCTCGGCTAAACCTCATCCGAAGCGCAACCATGATGGAACCATTGGATTCAATACCCGGATTCAGGAGCGTGCCTCGCACCGGGGTGATTTATGTCACGCACGAGGCCACGAGGCATGGGTTTGCGTATGGCAAGGATGACTGGGCCAACCTTGGCCAGGGATCCCCTGAAACCGGCAGCCTGCCCGGCGCACCACAACGGGTGGAAAGCCTCGCTATATCGGCTTCCAGTCTCCAGTACGCTCCCGTGGCTGGAAATCGCGCCCTATGCCAGGCCGTTGCGGACCTTTACAACGCTCGATACCGGCGCGGAAAAAAATCCCAATACACCGCCGATAATGTCAGCATCGCCAGCGGCGGGCGACTGGCTCTGACCCGCCTGGCTAGCGCCTTGGGAAACATCAACATGGGCCATTTCATTCCCGATTACACTGCCTATGAAGAATTACTGGGTGTGTTTAAGGCTTTTTCCGCAATCCCCATCCTTTTACGGCCAGAAAAGGGATATAAAATAGCCCCTGCGGACCTTCGCGAGGAAATATTGGGTCGCGGATTAAGCGCCTTGCTCGCCAGCAATCCGTGCAATCCGACCGGCCAATTCATGGAAGGACCGGAACTGGCAGCTTGGTGCGCGTTGGGCCGGGAGTGCCAATGTTCCATGATTTTTGACGAGTTTTATTCGCATTACATTTACCCAAAACATCCGGATTCCAAACCCAAGATGATCTCGGCGGCGGAATTCGTGGAGGATGTCAACAAGGATCCCATCGTGGTGGTGGATGGGTTGACCAAGAATTGGCGGTATCCAGGCTGGCGCATCAGTTGGACGCTGGGACCCAAGCCAGTCATTGAAGCCATTGCCAGCGCGGGGTCGTTTCTGGATGGCGGGGCTAATCATCCATTTCAGAACGCCGCACTTCCACTTTTGGATCCTGTCCATGTGGCACAGGAATCCATGGCCATCCAGAGACATTTCGGAAGTAAACGAGCCAAGCTGCTGGAGCGTCTCGAGGCCATGAATATCACCCCGGATGCCACACCGTATGGAGCTTTCTATGTATGGGCCAATCTCTCAAAACTGCCCCCTCCCCTTAACGACGGCATGCAATTTTTTCGAGAGGGCCTCAAAGAAAAAGTCATCGTGGTGCCTGGTGTGTTTTTTGACGTGAACCCGGGACATCGCCGTGTCCAAAGCCGATACAATAATTATTGCCGAATTAGTTTTGGCCCGGAAATGGGTAAGTTGGAACTGGGACTGGACGCCTTGGAGCGGGTTATCGCCAAATATCGTTAACTCCGAAACCCGGTAATGCGACCGGGATGAAATGATTTTCAACATCATCCCGACAAACCAAGTCCCGGCATAATGGAAAAACCAGGCCGGTCCTCGTTGTCCGTCAAGGGTTTGGATTTAACTTTTCTGTTGGATTTTGGCGCAAAAATCGCTGTGGAGTAAAAGGTTGTGAAATGATTTTGTGGTGGACATACCAGCAGCTTCGGGCCAGCAACCCACAAACACGGCTGCAAACGATCGCCAAGCTGGCCGAAACCCATGAGAGGGATTCGGTCGAGCCGCTTCTTTTTGCCTTGAAAGACAAGGAACCCGAGGTGCGTTTGGCCGCCATTCAGGCTCTTGCCAAACTGGAAGACCCACGTATTTTACCCGCATTCATTCAACAATTGCTTGATCCTGCACCCATGGTGCGGTCGGGATTGGCCGATCTTCTGGGCCGTATGGGAGGTTTTCAAGCAATTGCACCACTGACTTCGCTGCTTCAGGATCAGGATGAATCTGTCCGGTCTGCTGTTTCTCGAAACCTAATGCGATTGGGATGGAAACCCGGGGACGAAACAGAGCGAATGCAACAGGTCCTCGCCTCAGGCAATCCCCGGCAGTGGGTGGCCATGGGACCTAAAATCATACCGCATTTGGTGGAAATGGTGCGGCACGGCACTCCAGAAAAGCAAATGGCCGCCATCCAGGCCTTGGGTGAAATGAATGACCCCCAGGTATTGTCGGCAATGGTCGAGGTTTTGCGACATAACGACCCCTCCCAAAAAATTGCCGCGCTTGTCGTGTTGGAGAAAACGGGGAACCCGGCAGCCTATGATCCGGTCGAACGTCTTTTCCGGGATAGCCATGCATCCGTGCGCAGCGCTGCCCTTGAAACCGCCGCTCATTGCGGCGGGCAACGTGCCGTGGGAGCCCTGATAAAGGCTTTGAAGGATCCTTCCTGGGAGGTTCGCCTGGTGGCCGTTAAAATTCTAGGCCGGCTGCGGGATGCGTCTGCAGTGGAGGGGCTTTGCGGCACGCTTTTTGACACTGATAGGGATGTGCGTGAAAATGCCATTGCAAGCCTTGGAAAAATAGGGGACAAGAGGGCCTTGACCATGTTGGTGCCTTTGTTGTACGACCCTGAGAGCGTTTTGCGCACTGCAGCCGCAGCCGCCTTGCGGATGATTGACAGGAAGTGGGAGAAAAATCCCGCCATTTTGCCCCTGCTGCCCCAGGTTCGCGAGGCGCTCGATCACCATGATTACTGGGTGAAACACAGCGCGTTGAAATTATTCGAGCAACTGGGCGTGGACCCTGCCACGTTGGGTGGAATGTCACCCGAACCAAAGCCGATCCAGGTTGCAGAGCATCCTGCATTTGCCATTTTGGCGGATTTGTTGTTTGATTCCGACCGTGATTTAAGGCTGGCTGCAGCCGAGGCTTTTGGCCGGCTCCGCGAGAAAGACGCGCAACCCATCCTGGCGGCGGCTGTTCATGACGAGGATTCCCAAGTACAGCGCGCCGCGCTGGACGCACTGGCCGCCCTGGGCTGACAGGACCTGAACGCACTGACCCGGCACGTTTAAATGAACCATCCAGAACATAAGAGACAACGCATCCTTTTCGTGGATGATGACCCGGTGTTTCTGGGCACCATAGCGGATTTATTTGCGGCTTGGAGTGGTGATCAGTGGCACATCCAACAGGCCCAATCTGCAGATCAAGCGCTGGAAATCCTCAAGGCGAGCACTGTTGACGTGGCCGTTCTGGATGCCGGAATGCCGGTTCTGGACGGGGTTCAGTTCCTGAAAATTCTCGGACGACGTCATCCTGAGGTTAAGAAAGTGATGCTAACCGGCCTGGCCACCGAGGAAAAACGGTCTGAGTGCCTGTCCAACGGAGCGGAACTATTCATTGAAAAACCCCGTTCCCCAGATGGTCTCAAAGCTGTCTTTGCCATGCTGGATGAATTGATGACCTGGAAGCCCCGGGAAGGTTTTCAGGGAATGCTTCGAAAAGTGGGCCTTCAGGACGTCATTCAAATGGAATGCTTGGGAAGAAATTCCTGCGTTCTGGAAATCAGCAACCCGCAGGCTGCGGGCCGCCTCCATATCGAGGAAGGCAACCTCATCCATGCCGTTCTCGGCCCCATATCCGGCGAGAAAGCCCTCCAAAAACTTCTCGCCATGTCCGGGGGGTCCTTCCAGTTGCTTCCCTTCGAGGCCCCATCGCAAAAAACCTTGAATGGTCCCTGGGAATTTTTGTTGATGGAGGCGGCGCGCGTGCGCGATGAGGCTGCGCAATCCCGGACAGAAGCTCCCGAACCTGCGTTGACGCCTGCAAGACGAAATACCCGCGTGGCAGAACTGGTCATCGCCTCGGTCCATGGCGACGTTTTCCACGATTGGCAATGTCCCGACCTTCCCATCCGGCTGTCGTGGCTGCAAACCCTGGCTTCCGAGGCTTCTGAAATGGCTTCCGAGGATTTTTTGGGCGCATTTGATCGCTTGGAAATCGCCTCAGATGTAGGCCGTGTCGTTGCCCAGGCCAAGTCAGACCGCCTGGTTTGGACACGGCTGGCCTACCCTCCACAGCACTCATGAGCGACCAAGCCGCAGCCCCCTTTCACAACTGGATCAGCCAGTGCACCCAGATCCCGGGTGTTTTAGGCAGCGGCATTCATCTGCCGGATGGTTCCATCCTCTGCCAGAGCACGGCTGAATTCCTGTCCGATGACAAATTGGAAAGCCTGATCCGCCGGCTGGCGGCCTGGGAACCCCGGCTCACGGAGGCCCTGAAAGGATATAAGACCGCTTTCTGGCGTTTTGAAAAAGCGAACATTCGTTGTGACTGGCGGCCTGATGGAGCCATGGCCTTCGTGATGCTGCGGCAGGATTGCCAGGAGACATCCCGCCTGGACAGCAAAATGTGCGCTTTCATGACCCTGTCATGATTTTCAAAATTCTTCCCGTGGAATGCGTCTTGCCTGCGAGGTTGTGCCGCCATGCGCGCGCAGGCAGGGTATCTTTTTTCTTTTATCCCTTGCGAAGACGGCCCATTCTGCGCGGGTGAAATTGTCCAGCGCAGAAATTCGCCGGGTTGTTGCCGCCGCCTTGCGGGAAGACGTGGGAAGCGGCGACGCCACCACTTTAGCCACCGTGCCACGCGGGACCAAAGCTGAGGCGCAAATGAATGCGCGTGAAAACTTGGTGGTCTGCGGCCTGGCTTTTGCCGAGGCCGCTTTCATGCTTTTGTCCCGGTCCGTAAAAATCCGGCGGTTCCACCGGGATGGAAATCATGTCCGTGCCGGACAACCTCTTCTCCATGTGGAAGGACCTGCGCGGGCGCTGCTCACTGCGGAACGGGTGGCTTTGAATTTCGTGCAGCGGTTATCCGGCATCGCCACGGCCAGCGCTGCTTATGTGAATGCAGTGGCTGGCACCGGCGCACGCATTTTGGACACCCGCAAAACCACACCGGGTTGGCGAAGGTTCGAGAAATACGCCGTCCAATGCGGGGGCGCCCAAAACCACCGACATGGCTTGTACGACCGCATCCTGATCAAGGACAACCACCTTGCCGCCCTGAAAAACACCCATCCGGATCCGGTGGCGGCTGCTGTGGCGCGGGCACGGCGCCGCTTTCCCGCGTTGCTGGTGGAAGTGGAGGCAGACACTCTGGCCCAGGTTGACCAGGCACTGAGTGCGGGGGCGGATTTCATTCTTCTGGATAACATGACCCCGGCGCAATTGCGCAAGGCGGTGAAGCTGGTACGGGGCCGCGTTCCCCTGGAAGCCAGTGGCGGTGTTCACTTGAAAAACGTTCGCGCCATTGCCCGCACAGGCGTGGATTGCATTTCCGTGGGTTCCATCACCCACTCCGCAGGCGCGGTGGATGTGGCCCTGGATTTTTTCCCGGCATCATGACTCCTGATGCCAAAATCCTGGCCGCCTTGCGAGATCATCCCGAGGGTGTTTCAGGCGAGCAACTCGCCACTTCACTGGCCATCAGCAGGGCCGCTGTCTGGGCCCGGATGGAGTCGTTACGCCAGGCAGGCTACGATATCACAGCCGGACCTCACAACGGGTATCGCCTGGTGGGAACTCCCGATCTTTTGCATGCCGATGACCTGCTCTCCAGAGTCAGCGGACGCGTCAGAGTCATTGGCCGGGATATCCAGGTTTTCAAGGAAACAACATCCACCAACGATATCATTGAGAAAATGGCCCGGGACGGCCTCAGGGAGGGATTTGTGGTCTTTGCAGAATCCCAGACCAAAGGGCGCGGACGGCTGGGAAGAAAATGGATTTCACCCCCTGGTAAAGGACTTTGGCTGTCCGTGCTGTTGCGGCCTGCATTGAGACCTCAAGAGACAACCCAATTGACAATCGCCTCTGCCACGGCGCTGCTGCGGTCCATCATTCAAGTCACCGGGCTTCAGCCGCAAATCAAATGGCCGAACGATCTGCTGATTGGCGACCGCAAAGTGGCCGGCATTCTCACCGAATTGAGCGCGGAACCGGACCGGGTGCATCATGTCACCCTTGGCATTGGAGTGGATGTAAACATGAAAGAATCTGAATGGCCATTGGAATTGCGGTCTGTGGCCACTTCGTTACGCATGGTTGCCGGCTTCGAGATTTCCCGGGTGGAACTTGCAGCCGCACTGCTTGAAAACCTGGACCGGGATTATGCCAGAATTTGCCGCGGCGGGTTTGGCGAGGTGGCGGATGAATGGGAGGAACACTGCACCACCCTGGGCCGGGAAGTGACCGTGCAAATGGGGCATCGAACCATTCAAGGCCGGGCGGAATCCCTGGATGACGACGGCGCGTTGCTTGTTCGGACCGAGCACGGGCTTTTGGAGCGGGTGATAGGCGGAGACCTGACATTAAAAAAGCGGCCGGCGGACGCATCCTAAATCATGATTCTGTTATGTGACATTGGAAACACCCATACACATGTGGGTTTGGGCAGCAGGGAGGGAATCCTCCGGAAACAAGACATGCCCACGGAATGGTTTGCTGGCACGGCAGGAAAGACGGCCTTGAAAAAATTCATCGGCCGTTCCCGCATCGAGGGATCCGCCTTTTGCAGCGTGGTGCCATCCATCACACCGTTGTTACACAGGATCATTCAGGACCTCACCGGCTTGCGGCCGCTGGAATTATCGGCCCGCACCGTCCGGGGGGTGGGCATTGATTACCCACGACCGAAGACAATCGGAACTGACCGCCTGGCTAATGCAGTGGCTGCCCGCGCCCTTCATGGAGCGCCAGTGGTGGTGGTGGACTTTGGAACGGCCGTGACCTTCGACGTGGTCAATCGCCAAGGGAACTATGTCGGGGGGATCATCGCCCCCGGCTTGGCTGCGATGACGGATTACCTTCATGAAAAGACGGCTTTGCTGCCGCGCATTGTCATTCGCGAGCCAACCCGGGTGGTAGGCCGGAGCACCAAGGAAGCCATGCTGGCAGGAGCAGTGCATGGATACCGGGGTTTAGTGAGGGAACTGATTGAGTCCTTGAAGAATGAATTGGGGGAAAGTTCACTTCCTGTGGTGGCTACCGGAGGTTACGCCACTCTCATGGCAGCCCGGCTGCCCCAAATCCAAAAGGTTGACCAGAACCTGACGCTGCAGGGAGTGCGCCTCACCTGGCTTGCCCACAATCACTGATTGCCCCGTTGGAGCCGGATGCGGACAACTGCAACCAAGCCCAAGCCTAGCAGCAAAGTGACCCCGGCAGCGCCACTCCACGGGTTTTCACCAGCCATCTGCATGGACAAAGCTCCGACCGCCGGCCCGGCACAGTTTCCCAATCCAATCGCCGCCTCGTGAATGCCTCCGTGTTCGCTTTTTGCTCCTCCTGTTTCCATTGAATAGTATAGGGACGAGTAATAAATCAACCCGGTGGCATATCCAAACGCCAGTTGGGCGGGCAGCACCACGGCCAGCCAAGGCATGGTGAGGATGGCGGCAAAGGAGACAATAAGCAAAACCAAGGCAGCCACCAGCCACCCAAAACGGTAATGCCAGCCGGTCCAACGCCATAAAACCAAAAAGGCAGCCAGCCGCGCAAAGCACCATAGGGAACATAAAACCCCTGCGGCGCCGGTGTCCAAGCGCAACCGATGCGCCACCCCGGGTAACACCGCAATGAGCGTATTGATGGCGATATAGGAAAAAGGGTTGGCAATCCAAGCCATCTTTAAAAAAGAACCGTTGACCGATTTGACAGAGCAAGCCTCCCCGTCCGAATCGCCCAAGGTTTGGGTCGTTTCCACCAAATTTCCAGGCTGGCATTTCATCCAGACCGCCAGGAGAAACGCCGCCACCAGCAGGATCAGAGGAAGACGGAAGATGATGGCAAATCCAAATTGATCAATGAGTGCGCCGCCGCAAAAAAAGGCTGTGGCATAGGCTGCCGCCCAGACGATATTGTAAATGCCCACCTCCCGGGAAACCTGACCGGGCTTGGCACCTTCACTGACCATCGCCTCCAAAGTAGGCCAGACCGCGCTCATGCCCAAACAAACCAGCACGGCAGCGGAAATAAAAAATGAGGGGGCAGCATGCGACATGGCCTCGAAAAAGGCGCTGAACAATAAACCGGTTAGAATCAGGCCAAATGCCCAAACCAGGGTATTCAGATAGCCAAACCGGTGAGCCACCCGCCCTGCCAACCATGAGGCTCCTGCACAGATGAGGCCCAAACCCGCCGCCAAAGCCAGGTTCCCGCGGTCACTCCACCCATCCCTGGCCTGCATGAAAAAATAGAGGTAGTTCAGGTATAAAACCGTGCCGAAAGATGTGCAGGCCTCCATCACAAACCGCGCAAGGCGATTGAAATTCCCATCCTTCATCGGCCCGCCATTTCCTTCAGCGCCGCATGGCAATACCATTTCACCGCGTCGGATAGCGGGGGGGATAATTGGTCCAAGTCGCTGATGCTGCACCATTGAATGGCAAAATGTTCTGTGGCCGCCAAGGTGACCTGACCCGCCTTGGGCCGCGCCCAGTAAATCATTCCGATATGTTCGTGCGTGGCGGATATGCGATGGATATCCAAAAACCTCGGGGCGATCAACGCGCGCGTTCCCTCCGAGGTGGTGGGGGGCCTCTCCCCGATCAATTCCACTTCCAAACCGCTTTCCTCCAGAGCCTCGCGCAAAGCCGCCTGCTCGGGGTCCTCTTCCAACTCTATGTGCCCGCCCAACGGCAGCCAGCGGCCCAGTTTGCGATGATGAACCAGCAACACCCGGTCTTCCTGCACAATAAACAGGGCCACGGTGAAATCTATCGCTGCATGAATGTGAGGCATCGTAAAAAGCGCCAGCCGGTCCTGTGCAAAAAAACGCCCCGGCTTCGGGCCGGGGCGTTTGGGCAAAGTCCGGTTATTTAAGCCGGTCAAACGATTTTTGCAAAATCTGCCAGTCTTTCAGCCCAGCCACCTTGGCTTGGTGCGCCTTGTTGATTTCCGCTTCCTTGGCATTCTTGGTGGGCTTGGTGTTCTTATAAAAAATTCCAAAATATCCAGGGAAAGGTTCCCCGGCCAGCTTGTAAGCGGCCATTTCATCCGTCACGTCATGGTTCTTGGGCACCTCGTTGAAAACCCCTCCTTTGCGCGGATTGCTGGCATCGAATGCGCCTTCGTAAAATTCCACGCATTCACTCAGGCATTCAATGAAACTAAAACCATCGTGATCCATGGCCGCTTCCATCATTTGCAGCACATGGTTGGGATTGGTATGGGTGGTCCGCGCCACAAAGGTGGCGCCGGCGGCAATGGCCTGCTTCATCGGGTTGATCGGGTAATCAATCGCCCCCCATTGGTCCGTCTTGCTCTTGAACCCAAGAGGTGACGTGGGCGAGGTCTGCTTCTTGGTCAACCCATAAACCCAGTTATCCATCACACAATAGGTCATCTTGACGTTTTTGCGCGCAGTATGGTTGAAATGATTGCCCCCAATCGAGAAAGCATCACCATCCCCGCCGAACACAAACACATGCAGATCCGGCCTGGACAGCGAAATCCCGCTGGCAAAAGGCAGCGCGCGTCCGTGAATGAAATGCACCCCGTGCGCCTGCACAAAGTAGGGGAATCGGCTGGAACAGCCTATCCCCGCCACCGTTGTGATCTTTTCATGCCACATGCGGCGTTTTTCAATTAATTTAAAATAAAGGGCCAGCACAGAAAAATCCCCGCATCCCGGACACCATGTGGGATGGTCAGCGGCGATTTCTTTCTTGGTCAATCCCTTGCGCTCCTCGGTGGGCGCGGCTGCGGACACAGGTGAATTTCCCGCGCGTTTTTCCATTTCTGTCAAAGTCTGGCTCATATCTCTTTTTATTGTTTCAATTTCATTCACAGTTTTCGCAGCCCGGTGGCCACATGGCCCTTGGCCCGCTCCAGAATCTCCCGCACCTTCCAAGTCAGACCATCGGTCTTGTTTATTCCCTGAATGCGGGCATCGCAATACCGCGCGCGCAAGATCGCCCCCAATTGGCCGAATCCATAAAGCCCTTCATCGTTCATCTCCACCACAAAAATGTTGTTGAACCCGGCAAAAATATTCTCCAATCCGTTGGGCAAAGGATTGATATGCCTCAAATGCAGCGAGGAAACACTGTCTCCCGCCCCGCGCGCCCTGTCCACCGCCTCGCGAATGGGCCCTTCCGTGGATCCCCAGCCCACCAGCAAAACATTCCCTTCAGGAGGGCCATAAACCTTGGGCAACGGCAGTTCCGCCGCCATGGCCTGCAGCTTCTTGCGACGCTTGGCCGTCATTTGAATATGTAGCTTGGGTGACCCCGTGGGATGCCCCAGTTCATCGTGCTCCAAACCAGTTACAATGGGGTACTTGCCGCTCAATATCTTCGTTCCAGGGGCCAAGTGCCGGGTCACCCCATTTGGCGCGGCCAAATCATACGGCTTATGGTCCGCCACAGGCTCAAAACTGGGCGCCAGGTCTTGGCAAACCTTTTCCAAGTCAGGCTCGCGAAACGCCTCAATGCGCGTGGCAATCCCTTGGTCGGTCAGCATCACCACCGGCACGCTGTATTTGCGGGCAAGATTCACTGCCTCGATCGCCATGTAAAAACAATCCTCCACATTCGCCGGGGCTATAACCACCCTGGGCGAATCACCATGCCCCCCGTTGACGGCAATATTGAGGTCGGATTGCTCAATGTTGGTGGGCATGCCGGTGGATGGCCCCCCACGTTGAACATCAACGATCACCAATGGCATCTCGGCCATCACCGCCCAACCCAAAGCCTCCGTCTTCAGGGATATGCCCGGGCCGCTCGATCCGGTCACGGCCACCCTGCCGCCGTAACTAGCGCCAATCGCCATGGACACCGCTGCAATCTCATCCTCCGTTTGCACAAAGGTCCCCCCATACTTCGGCAGCTCCCGTCGCAGCAATTCCATGATGTCTGACCATGGGGTGATTGGATAACCCGCCCCAAAACGAACCCCCGCCGCAATCAAACCATACCCGAGGGCCTCGTTTCCGTTCATCACCACTTGATGCCCTCCCTTGTCCTGGCTGGCGGCAAACCGAAAGGTCTCCACAACGTTGCCCAAGGAATTTGCATACCCCGCATGAAACGCCGCCAATGCGTTGTTCAAAATGCTGGGGTCCTTGCCCGTAAAACGTTCCCCAATCAGTTTCTCCAGTTTTGGGGTGTTCAAATCAAACATCTTGGCAATCAATCCCAGGGCAAAAATATTCTTTCCCTTGTCCTTGGCCGTGCCGCCAATGGCCTCCACCGTCAGCCCGGAAATCGGAATGCCAAGATGGTGGTAATCCTTCTTCCATTCGTCGCGGGGAACCACGTGGTCCGAATCGTAAAGCACAATGCCCCCTTTTTTCAGGGAGTTGATGTGCCCCTCGTAGCTGTGCTGGTAAAAAGCCAGCAATACATCCGATTCGTCACCAGAACTCAGCACCTCACCGGACCCCATGCGCACCTGAAAAATAGAGGGTCCGCCTGATATGGTGGCTGGAATGGTCATGAAGGTCATGACTTCCTGTTCACTGCGCCCGGCCAGCCGCGCCAGGAAACCGCCGATCGCCTGAATGCCGTCTTGAGAATTGCCCGCTATGCGGATCACCACCTCTTGAATGGAAGAGACCTTGGGAGCGCCTCCGGTGGAAAGTGCTGTAGATGTATCGCTCATGGAACCGTTTTAAAACTGTTTTATTGGTTTACCGAACGCAAAGTGAAGTGTGGCTACTGTCAGTCAACGCGGCACTATTGCCTCTTAACACTAAGCAA
>DAIDJC010000016.1 GCA_027451565.1 Limisphaerales bacterium
CCAAACACGATGTTGAATTGAAACATCCCCGCAAGGCGGCCTCGATGCCGCGGAGGCGCAATTTCTGAAATATAAAGAGGCGCGGCCACCGTGGAAACGCCGATGCCGATTCCCCCAAGCACGCGCGCGATGATGAACATGGTCACGCCGTTGGAAAACGCAGAGCCCACCGCGGAGATAATGTAAAGCACACCGATGCACAGCAGGGTTTTTTTGCGGCCGAAATGATCCGTCGGCCAGCCGCCAAACAGCGCGCCCAGCACGGTTCCATAAAGCGCTGAACCGATGGCGAAGCCCTGCATGCCGGCGCTCAATCCCCAGAGTTTTTGAATCGTCTGCTCGGCACCCGAGATGACCACGGTATCAAAGCCGAACAGGAATCCAGCCAGGGCAGAGGTGATGGACCAGAAAAGGATAAGCCAGGTCAGCCCGGGTTCAGGGCCGGTTCCCTTGGTTGGCAGAACCGGACGGTTGGTGCATGGGGTGATGATTACAGACATGGTGGTTTTGTTTGCCAATGAATATTGTCAAGTTGATGGACTCTTGTCTGTTTATCTTTGGCCAGCGGATTGTCGGGGATCCCAGAACTGCGAATTGATCAATCCCTGGGCCGAACCACTGGAAGGATCCTGCGGTGGATTGATGTTGGAATCCTTTCTTGATTCCGCGTGTCCGTCGGAAAATGCAACATTCCCAATTCCCAAAGGCTTGCCCCCGCTATGCAGCAAGGTGTCTATCCCTTCATAGGCGGCAGATGAACTGGGAATATGCATGCTGCCATTGGGCCACCATAAACTTCCACTGGCTGACAATCCGGGCTTCGGCTCTTTGTCTCCAAACACAAGACAATCAGAGGCATTCAAAATAGCTCCTCTCCTGAAGTTTGCGGAGCTGCTGAACCGATACCCGGCCACAGACGTGGTGGTCGGAGTCTGAGGCGAGCAGCTAAGAAAAAACGAATTCATGCCATAACCGACCACATTCCAGTTGAAGGCCCACTTCCAGATATCCCCGCTTGGCAGGGTTATCGGCGAGTTGACCGCCGGATCGTGAAATGAATTGTAATTGTTAGTGCCGCCTCCACAAATGGCGGTTCCCCACCAATTGGTGATTTCATCCCCTGGCGTGTAGGAGGCGAGGCAGGTTGGAAACCTGTCATTGTTGTCGTCCGTGTAAATTTGGTTGAACAGGTCCATTTGCTTCAAGTTGTTCAAGCATCCTATTGTTTGCGCTTTCCTCTTGGCGGAGGCAAGCGCGGGAAGCAGCATTGCCGCAAGGATGGCAATGATTGCAATGACTACCAACAATTCAATCAGGGTAAAACCGTCCTCATTGTTTGCTCGTGGGCTTATAATATTCGCTTTCATGGACATTTTGGCTGGTTTTATAAAAAGTGTGCGATTGGTCATGGGCTGAAGCCAGCCTGAAACAAATGTTTCAGGCTGGCCGATCCAGCCCTGGTCAATTTTTGACCTTATAGAATTCCATCGCTCCACTCATTGTGAGCGTGGCCTGAAATGCGCCGCCCCCGAGCGCGGTCACGACGGCCGGAACCGCAAGATACTGGCCGTTCACCGTTGCAGAACCCAATATGGAGTAGAGCGAGGCCGCGCCTGCGGGAGCGCCCATAAATTTGATTGTAATTGTTTTGCCAATCAAATTAAGGCCCGTGATCACCGGAGGTCCCGTATACCCCAATTGGCCTGTGGCCGGGGTGATTAGTCCCGAGGAAACCTGAACGCTGTTAATGGCCCCGATAAAAGTCCGGTTATCGTCCGGCGTGCCAAACCGGTACCGCCCAATAAACATGTTCGCAACCCCACTCGCGCTCAGCGGGCTGTAGCCAGAGGGGAGGAACACCATGGTGTTTGTGCCTGTTCCATCCTGGTTGTTAATGGCCAGGCTGATCGTGTTGCCAATTGAATCATATTTCGCCACCAGGTAATGCCAGGTGCCATCCGCGTAGTTCCGATCAGACAAAACCACTGACTGTATCCCCGCGTTGGTGTCCTCGTATGACAACCCGGCTGGAGCTATGGCCTGGTTGTTGATCTTGAAGCTCACCGCTCCGTTTCCAGCCTGGTTAATATTCAGTCCGTAGCGGAAAAACCCTCCGTCCGGCCCCTGCGCTATCAATTGCATCGGCCCGTTGGCGCTCTGGTCCCCATAAGTTTCAAAAAACAATTCCAAGGTGAATGAGGTCTGAAAATCAAACCAGTCCCCGGACAGGTTCTGCGCATAGAATAATGCCCCGGCAACGCCGGCGATCCACGACGCGTCAAAAGAGTTGGTCCCCCCATTATTGCCATTGATGAACATGTTTGCGGGCGGAACAGTGTTGGTCAGTGAAATTCCACCAGGCAGAGAAGCGGAGGAATTAAATGTGATCAAATCATTGGACCCGCCATTGAACGAATCCGAATCGTCAATGCCCACAAATGTCCCGTTGTTCGTCACGGTTGCCACGCTTTGCATCCTCCAGAGCGCGAGATTGATTGGCACCGGCGCGGTGATAGTCACGGAAATTGGCGCGCTGGTGACCGATGTTCCACCACAGGGTGTGGTCGCGACAAGTTGGTAGGTCCCCTGGCTTGATGCTTGCGCAATACCTTCATAATTCAAATTCGTCTGCCCCAGGATATTCGTCCCATTCAGCTCCCATTGAAATTCAAGGGGGCCGCCCGACACAGCCACAGGCCATGTCGCCGGTGATAGATTGATCACCTTCCCCTCGGTGATTGATTCCGAGGCGGGAATGTTGTTAAATGCGGGGTCATTGCAGCCGCTTGCATTTGCCATCAACTGGCTATTGGGCAGCGAAGCGTCTGAGTAGCGAAGCTGGTTGAGCTGACCGTCAAAATTCTCAGCGCCATTCTCATCACTTCCCAGAAAGAGGGGCCCTTGGCTGCCTGACCCGCCCGGATTCAGTGGCACCGTGATAAATGTTGAGGTTTCATAGCTTGTTCCATCATCATTCACCACCAGCAGGTCCATCGTCTCAGTCGCCGTCTTAAACCGGGCCGCAACATAGTGCCAGTGGCCGTCATCCATCCGGTGTCCATGGTTTTGCGCCGCTGTGATCCGGCAATCAATACCAAAAACCGCCACGTTCCAGCCCCAAAAACGTATGCCACCAATTTGATTTGTGTCATTACTCGCGTTGTCATTCAAATCAATGAACGCATAGGCTGAAAGGTGATGGTCAAATATCAGGTACTGCGTCGTCGTTCCCATTACTGGATCGTTGGTCGTATCGGACTTGAAAAAGCATTCCCAGGTGAAATCAGGGCCATTGAATGCTGTTCCATAGGTGGTGCTGTCGCAAGTCAGGCTGCCGCCAGTTCCAATCTCGTCCACCCCGCAATCCCAGGAACTGCTCGCCGGGCTCCAATAATTATTCGGGTTGAACATGGAAGTGGGCGGAGCCGAATTGTCAAAGGTCAGCGAAGACGCCATGGGGCCTTGATACCAAAGATCCTGAACGGTGGCCGGCGCATTGCCTGTGCCGGGAGGGGTGATGCCCTGGCCTGTGTTGGTGGCCAGGTCCAAAATGCCCAATCCACTTGGACTCAAAGCGATGCTGTTCGCGCTGGCTAGCTTCCAATACGCAATCGTGGTCAGATTGGTATCCTCCTCGTTTGCCCGGGCGTGCCCAAACGCTCCCAGGAATAGAGCGGCGGCCAACGCCGCCATTTTCGTCATTCTACATTGTGTTTTCATGCTGGTTTTGTGTTTTTTGTGGTTGCGGTTTATCAACGGAGATGAATTGTTAAAACCCCTTGTTCATGTCTTCGCCTCAAAAACACACCGGCGCGGCGTTTGAATTCTCAAAAGGGCTTTCATTGTCCCAATCCTAGTTGCGAGTCGCGAAACACTCAATTGCAGACTAGACAAGATTATAGATTGTTGTAATTACAGCTTTTAAAGCTGTTATTGCATTTGGATTTTGTCTGCTAGGCCCTGATTTTGGTGATTTTGGATTTTGCATCCCCGCTTGTCTCCATTCAAGCGCCGACATGCCACTCAGTCCATGCTGGCAATATTCTCCCTGCATGTCTGTGATTTCAATTCAACAAAGGGCTTAAAGGATTTTCCGTGGAGTCTTGCGGGGGGAATGGAGGGGTTTAAGAACACTTACAGCCAGCGCCGGGCCGGGATTTCGGCTTTTTAACCGCGCCTTTGAAAACCTCTCCAACCCATTATTCTCCCTCACACCATTTTAAAATCGTCGCCAATCTTGAGGAAGGCTGCGCAAGCCACAGTTGTTATTTTGAAATTCAAACTTCATGGACTCCCGGAGAGCAAATCAATGCTGGACCACTTGAAAGATAGCTGATAGGACTGCTCTTGTGTCTGGTAAAACTTTAATTCTGTTGCCGTGATGAATTCACAGCCAAAACACAGTGAAATCAGCCGACATCTGGAAACGGAAATTGCCGGGGGCAAATACCAAGATGGGGCACGGCTGCCCAGCGAAATCCAACTGGTCAAACAGTTTGGCGTTTCCAGGCCCACCGTCGCTCGTGCCCTGCGTGATCTTGAAGCCAAAGGCTTGATTCATCGCCGCGCCGGTTCCGGGACATTTGTCCGTACCAGTAATGAGCGGACCGCCTCCACTCGCATTCTCGGCCTTCTGATTCCAGGTCTTTCCAGCACGGAAATCTTCCAGATCATCTGCGGCGAAATCGCCAGCCTGGCCCGCGTCAATGAATATGGGCTGCTGTGGGGCGGGTCAACAAACCCGCGCGTGGACACAGATGCCAGCTTGAAACACACGGTCGAGATATGCAAACAATTCATTGACCGCAAAATTAGCGGCGTTTTTTTTGCACCGGCGGAATTGCAACCCGGCCAGGGCGAGGCCAACAAACACCTTGCCGAATCCCTCAGGGAAGCCGGCATTCCAGTGGTGCTTTTGGACAGGGACCTCCTGGATTACCCTGCAAGAAGTGATTTCGACCTCGTGGGCATTGACAACATGGCCAGCGGTTACATGGTTGCTGAACATCTGATCAAACTGGGCTGCAGGAGGATATTTTTTGTGGCTCGTCCGTTTTCCGCAGCCACGGTGAATGCGCGCATTGCCGGGGTTCGCGAGGCGCTGTATCGAAACTGCATCGAACCCTCCGCAGGATGGATTCAATGTGGTGATCCCACCGACCGCAAATTTGCGCGTACCGTGAGTGCGGGCCGCCAAGCCGATGCCCTCATTTGCGCCAATGACGACACGGCAGCCTTGCTATTGCGCTCCTTGGAGGCCGAGGGACTGCGTGTGCCCCGCGACCTGCGGGTGGTGGGTTTTGACGATGTGAAATATGCCACGCTGGTTTCACCGCCTTTGACCACCATTCACCAACCATGCCGCGACATCGCCACCATCGCCTTCCGAACGATGATGGAACGTCTGGCAGAGCCTACGCTTCCGGCGAGAAGCCTTAGCCTCGCCCCGCGACTGGTCGTCCGTGAATCCTGTGGCGCATACCTGCCCCGACCCAAGGGTAATTAGCTCCCCTCACGCTGCCCCCCATGGGTTTTACTCAGGCAAAGGATTCGTATCGCGATTGACCACTTTACTTTCGCCGTGAAACGATAAAATTTTCATCGCGGTCATGCTCCAATCGCCTTACCGCGCACGGGGCAGCCATCGGCCCGCGTCCCTGCCTTTTTGTTCCGCCTTCACAGGCGTTTTTCATCCGCATCAATGTAGTCCACAAAGGTGGTCAGGTCATTGCGATGAGAGAGGTTGGACTCCGCCTTTCGTTTTTGCAGCCTTGCCTGGGCGGCGGCATCATTGGCCGGAGGTCGGCTGGACACGCTGTTCCAATGGGCGGCTTTTTCCTCGGGTGAGCGATGCACGTTTTGGCGCACCCAATCACAAACCTGCCCATCGGTGATGGTGTTCTTGACCACCTCCACGAAAGCCGCATGAGTCAGACCTGCTGCCTGAAGCCACATTCCGTCAAAGCCCTTGCCCAGGTTTTCCTGGTAATCCGAATGCAGCCGGCCTGCGAGGTGCAGCCGGATTTTGTCCACATAACGGGGAAGATAATGCCAGCCTGCCATGGTTTCACGGGGACTGCGGGGATAAATGATCGCGCTCATATCCTCTAAATTGACGCATAATTGGATGGATATCAATTGAGAAACCGTTTGATTCAATGGTTGAATCAAAATTTTATTGGCAGGCATGGCAGGGGAGACCATCTTCAAGGGAATGAGCAAAAGCGAATTTGATGTGGTTGTCATAGGCGGCGGCAGCGGAGGCTATGCCGCCGCACGCACCGTGGCGGGGGCGGGAAAGCACGCGGCAGTGATAGAGGGGGCGCGGGAGATGGGCGGCCTTTGCATCCTTCGCGGATGCATGCCCACCAAGGCGCTGCTTTATGCGGCAGAAATAAGGCACCTTGCCAGCAAGGCCGGCACCTGGGGCATCGCCACCGGCAAGGTGGGACACGATTTAAAAAAAGTCATGGCCAGAAAAAACGCCCAGATTCGGGATTTTGCCGGCTATAGGCAGCGTCAATTGGAAAAAGGCGCCTTCCAGTTGATTCGCGACTCAGCCAGGTTTTGTGGACCGCAAACCCTGGAGCTGTCCTCGGGCAAAAAAATCAAAGCCCGCCATGTGGTTGTGGCCACCGGCTCCATTGTGGCGCCCCCGCCCATTCCATCGCTTAAGGAGACGGGCTACTGGACAAGTGATGACGCCATCAACCTCAAGACCCTTCCCCAATCCCTCCTCATCCTGGGTGGCGGCGCCATCGCGTGCGAGTTCGCGCAATTTTTTGCGAGGTTCGGCGTGAAAGTCACACTTCTGCAGCGGTCGGAACATGTGCTGAAGAGTTTTGACACCGAGGCCAGCATTGTGGTGGAGGATGTTTTCCGCAAGGAAGGAATCGAAGTGTTCACCCAAACGCGTCTGCTGGAAGCAAGCTGCGGTCCTTCAGGCAAGCGCGTGACTTTCGAGGCATCTGGAAAAAAAATCACGCGCGAGGCGGATGAAATTCTTTTTGCGCTGGGCAGGAAACCGGCCACAGACCATCTCAACTTGAAAGCCGCCGGGGTAAAGACCGACGCCCAGGGACGCATCCTGACCAATTCCATGATGCGCACCAGTTGTCCCACGATTTTTGCAGCCGGTGACTGCACCAGTCCGCACGAAATAGTGCATTTAGCCGTCGCGCAGGGTGAGGTGGCCGGGCACAATATTTTAAACCCGGGCCAACCGAGGCGCATGGATTACAAACTCTTGATTTCGGTGGCCTTCACGGATCCCACGGCTGCCATGGTGGGCATGACCGAGAAAGAGGCGCGGTCTGCCGGAATTGCCTGCATGAGCGCACAGTATCCCTTTGATGACCACGGAAAATCCCTGCTCATGGAAGCCAAATCCGGCTTTGTCAAACTGATTGCCAATGCCCGGACGGGAAAAATCATTGGAGGCGCCTGCGTGGGTCCCCAAGGAGGGGAATTGATTCATGAAATCGTGGTTGCCATGGCCGGAGGCCTGACAGTGCATCAACTTGCCGCCACCCCTCATTACCACCCCACCCTCGCGGAAATCTGGACTTATCCAGCCGAGGAACTTGCTGCCAGGATACCCAGATAAAAGAGGGTAACCCGGTTCTTGTCATGAATCGGCCCGTCCGCGGCGTCTAAAGCACGGGCTTACCATTGCATCGTGCGCAGGAATTGGAGGCTTTGGGGGATTTGCTGCTCTGACGAAGGAGATTCATCCTCGATGATGTACCATCGAATTCCCAGGTGATGGGCCAGGCGCAAAATGGGCACGTAATCAATTTTACCTGTGCCCAGGGCCACATCGTTGGTTGTGGCGCTATGGCCGGTGAGGAGGCCCGTGGGGGTGGAATCCCGCATGCCTTTCAGGTGCATAAGCTCCCATCGTTTGGGGTACTTGGCCAAAAGCAGAAGGGGGTCCTGTCCGGGATGCACGATCCAGAACACATCCATTTCGAAATGCACATATTGGGGATTGGTTTCCTTCATCAGCAAATCAAACAGCGTCCCCTGCTGGAAGGGTTGAAACTCGAAACCATGGACATGATAAAAAAACTTTAACCCGTGGCGGGCCAGCGCTTTTCCAGCCCGGTTAAAAACCTCAATGGCCTGACGGCAGGTTTGTTCGTCAAACGGACGGTTATCATCGTGGGGAATCCAGGCACAACCCGCATATTTCAGTCCCAGAACCTGGGCGTCATGAGCCACGCCCTCAACGTCGTCACGGAATCTTTCATAGGGGAAATGGGCGCTGAAAGCATTGAGTTGGTGCTCATTCAGTTGGTCTCGAAACTCCGCGGTTGTCAAATTATAGGTGCCTGCCAGTTCCACATTGGTGACGCCCCAATCGTGGACTTCCGCCAAGGTGGCCGAGGTATGAGCCAGCATTTGGTCCCTAAGGCTGTAAAGCTGCAAACCTATTTGAACATTCGATGGAATTTCCGCGCTGCAAGCCCATGCCCATTGGGCGCACGCCAATCCTACCCCACCAAGGAGCAGGCGAAAAAGGGGGCGCCACTCTGACCACCTGTTTTTATCGTGTCTGGCTTGTGCGGTTTTCATTGTGTTAATCAAGACGGATTACGGATCCTCAGGGTGAACGAATTTAAAGACACCAGCCGCAACAGCGCCAGCGGCTAGATCTCCGACCAGATAAACCCAGAGATTGGAAGCTTTTTCCAAATGCATGGCGGTAATGCCCGTGGCGATGGCAGGGTTGAATGCTCCGCCGGAAACGCCGCCGAGGGCATAAGCCATCACCACCACGGCAAAACCTATGGCGAGGCCGAAATAGGAATTCCCTGCGGTAGCCTTGGCCGTAGCCACATTTAAAACCACATAACACAAGGTGAAAGTGCCAATGAACTCGGCAACCAGCGACGGCCCCACGCTGATTATTTGGGGAGTAACGGTTGGATTGCCCTTGAGGAAACACACCACTTGCGATGCAGCCAGGGCGCCGAGGATTTGGGAGCCCCAGTAAGGCAGCACGTCCGAACCGGCACATCGCCCACGCATCCAAACCGACAGCGTAACCGCCGGGTTATAATGGCCGCCAGACACATGGCCTCCCGCGTAAACCATGATCATAAGGATACAGCCAATGGCCAGGGGAGCAAGGTTCCCAGCGCCAGGGCTGATTACCGTCATTCCCACAACAAGCACAAAAAGAAACGTGCCGATCAACTCAACCAGGTATTTTTTCATTTGCTTGGCCATTCTACTCGGAAGTCGTCATTCCATCAAACAGGTTTTGATGGACCTGATTACCAGAAGCCCGCCCGCTGACGAGTCATCCCTGATCCGGCACTACTGAACATCCAAAAGTTCCACGTCAAAAATCAAAGTGGCTTGGGGCGGGATCACTCCAGGATAACCGTCCCGACCATAAGCGAGTGCGGGCGGTATGGTCAACCGCACCCGGTCGCCCACCTTCATGGTGGCCACTGCCATGTCCCATCCAGCGATCACCTGGCCTGCTCCGAGCAGGAAGGTGAAGGGCTCATTCCTTTCCCGGGAGCTGTCGAAAGTCTTGCCGTCTTCAAAAGTGCCGGTGTAATGGACGGTAACCATGGTGCCTTGGCGGGCGGCAGCTCCCCTGCCCGCTTGCAGTGGCTCAATAGCCAACCCAGATTCTTTTTTCATGGTGATAAGATCAACACAATTGGAACATTTTTGTCCGGACGCAATGATTTTCAGCCAGGTTTTTCTGTCAAGACAGCAGTTTCAGGAATGGCCGCCCAACTGAAGCCTGGGGTCGGATTCGAGCAAAGCTTTGAGATTTGACCAACCGGTTGCATTCATGTCATTGAAGGCGTTCAAGTAAACGGCCACGATTTCATGTGGGTATTTGGACAACAGGCCCTCCACAGCCAGCTTTAGGCGGCCTTCCTCCACGGAAGCAGGCAGATCATCCACCACGCCATCCTCATTGGGAATACCCAAAGAATTGAGGTAATCCGCCAGCATGGCATGATGTTTTTTGACAAGCCATGCGCGAATCATGGCGCCCGCGGCAGCATCCATGGCTGGTCGCGACAGGCTGGCCAGCATGGAAAGGTGGCGTTCTTCGCGCGGCTGGCGCTCCAAGAAAACTGTGCGCACATGTTTGGCCTGGGCCACCGCTGCAAGGGTGGCTTTATAAGCCGCCTTGTCTGACTCGAATGTGAATTGCAGGATGTCACTCGCCAGCTTGGGCGACATGAAACCGATGAGTTCGTGGGATTTAAGCATAAAATCAAAAAGTTAAAACAGAAAGGATTAGGAAAGAGTAGTCACGGTCAAATTCATTTTAGAAGCCAGCCGGGCGCAGTCATCGCGATCCAGCAGCAATGATTTCCCGGGTTCAATGGCCAGGACACGGATGCCTGCCGCAGCGCAGGTTTGCAGGGTTTGGGCACCCAGGCAGGGCACATCGAAACGCATGTCATGGTTGGTTTTGGCCACCTTCACGGCTACGGCTCCCCCCTCTTTACCCGCAAGCTGTCCTCCCCTTGCAAGGCAAACATCCGTGCCTTCAAAGGCTTCCACAGCTAAAACGGTTCCATTTTTCACCACCACCAACTGGCCTATTTCCAAACGCGCAATTTCGCGGACAATATGATGCCCAAAAGCAATGTCCTCGCGCTGGTTCTGGGACAAAGCCGGACCGAGGTGAAAGCCAGCCCCGGGCATCAGTGGCGCCAGCCAAGGGGTGGCTTCAATCAAGTCCACGCCATCTTTTTTTAATTCATCTGCAATGGCGCCAAAAACGGTGTGGGCATTTTTCTCTTTCAAGCGCAACAAGACGCCCATGGCCCGGAGGTCCGGACGTAAATCAAAAAGGTTTTTAGGGGCAATCTGCCCCAACATCACACACTGACGTATTCCACGGCTGGTAAATTGGGCAATCATCTTGCCCAACTGTCCCACCTTGATCCATGCAATCTCATCCACCAAACCGGCCAAGGCTGGGTCCGTTTCACCCTCAGCGGCCACAGCAACGATGCGTTTGACGCCGGCTGCACGCGCAAGCCGGGCAAATTCGAGTGGCAAAGAACGGTTGCCGGCAATGATGCCAATTGATTCAAGGGCCAGGTTCATTCCATTTGAACGGTCAGGGTAACAAATGCGCGGCAGGAATCCAGCCGGTTTTGTGGGTTGCCGGAAACAACCACACACCGCCTTGAGAAAACTCAAGCTTTTTCAAGGTACAGTTTTTCAACAGTTTGCCTCAATGATGAAGTCTCCCTTCCCATTTTTGACTTCATGAATCCCCCGGATTTCTGTCCCGTTTTGGTTGGCCTTGTCATCTTTTGCATCCGGATTTTTGAGAATCCCTCCAGGCAACCAAAAAAGCAGACAACATTGGCGAACAGCAATAGTTGGCGCGGCGCTTGCTTGAACAGGACAGCATGCAGTCACTCGACAACATTTATTTAAAGATGGTTTCAGGGTTGGATCCCGCCAATTTGAGTCAATTGCACCCGCCTCCACCCGCCTCGGTGGAAGGGGAGCGGGAAATCAGCCGGGAAGTGGCGCATGAGCTCAACAACGTCCTGACCATCATTCGCGGCTACACAGAACGGCTGCTCATGAAAAACAGTGAAAACGCCAGTCTGGCTCCGGACCTCAAACTGATTTGCGAAAGCGCTCGGCGCGCTGAGCTTATCATCCGACACGCAGCGCGGGGTACCCGGCAGTCGTCCGCCCGGCAGGAACAAAAATAATACGTCCCATTCGTTTTAGTGCATGGACAGAAAAGATGTGGCGTTGGACGACGAGGATTTTTGGACTTGGACGAAGCCATGGCGAAAGGCGCAGGTTTGCAAAACCCTGTGACTGAGCCTGAATGAAATCCAAGGCCAAAAAGACCCGCCTCCCATTCACACCTCGCACAGCGCTACGAGCTTGATGGAAATGCTCTAAATCCCAACCCGGCAAAGGCTTAACCAAAAGACGTTGGACGAACGCAGGATTCCACATGCCCTCCAGTGTCTGGGGCGCCCTGCCGCCGTCAAACCCCTGCACGCGCTCGGCACCGGATTTCGCAGGTCCCGTCTCCAACCCGGTGGGCTATTCTCAAAAGTGTTTTCAGGGGTCCGTCACTTCATGGTTCGCCAAACCATTTTTTTGTCGGAAGCTGTATTTTTCAGCCGAAGCAATCACGTTGGAAAAGGCGGGTTTGGGTTGGTTATGACGGTCAAACAATAGCGGGTAATTTCTGCGTCCCGGGACGGGCCAGTTATTGAGCCATGAATCCCCGTCATTCACCCCCCAGAAGGTCACGCGTTCAATGGATTTGCGGTTTTGGACATAGATAAAAAACAACTGGCCATAGCGCCGGGCCAGCGCTTCCTGAACGGTTTCTGGCAATTCCTGCGGGTATGGATTGAGGCGCGGATTTCGGGCCAGCAGCAGTCCCACGTCCGCAGAGTGACCAACCGCAGTTGGCGGCAGCACATCCACATCCAACTCGGAAATATTCACCTTCACCCCGAGACTGCTGAAAGCTGCGATGGTTTGGGATATCTGGGCGGGGGCGGGCCAGTTGAGACTGACATGTTCCTGAATGCCCACGGCCGCCAGCGGCACATGGGCTGCCAGGAGATTCCGAACGAGCGCCAGCGCCCCATCGCGCTTGGGTTGGTTTTCAATTCCATAATCATTGTAGTAAAGCTCGGCATGGGGATCTGCCTCATGGGCCCATTGATAGGCTTTCACCAGGTATTTCGGCCCCAAAATGCGCAGCCAGGGGGTGGGACGGAGTTTGCCATCCTCGCCCACGGCCTCATTCACCACATCCCAGCCGCGAATCCTGCCGCGGTACCGCCCAACGACGGTGAAAATGTGGTTGCTCAGGCAGTTCATGAGCCACTCCGCAGACACATCACTTCCATCCGGGCGATGAAAAACCCAGGCCGGGGTTTGCTGATGCCACACCAGTGTGTGGCCGATGATGGCCATGTGGTGACTTTCCCCAAAAGCCACGTATCGGTCCGCCTCAGTGAAGTCAAACACTCCCGGCTCGGGATGTACATTCTCCCATTTCAAGACATTTTCAGGGGTGATGCTGTCGAATTGACGCGCCACAAAACGGCTGGCCGTCGGGTCGGATCCGTTGAACTGCGATGCATTCAAGGCCGCACCCACGAGGAAATCATCCTTGAATACCTGTTTGAGCGCGGGTTGCGCCTGTAAAACCGGCAGGACCATCAGGCAGGCTGATAAAATCCCAACTTGAATTTTTGCGTTCATAAAGTCATTCCTCCTTCAACGCCCGGCGCCCTTCTGCGCGAGGCCAATTCATCAGCCATTTGCACGGTTTTTGATCGGGTCAGGGGATACCTGCAAAGCAGGCCCAGGCAGACGGCAAAAAGCAGTCCCACGAATAAACCCACATTCACCCGGTACCCGGTCACAGCCCGGGTGGCATCGGGAAACCGTGTGTCATATTGGTACCATCCGGCCATAATCCATAGGAAACCCGCGGATCCCAGGGCCAGCCCGGTTTTCAAGGCGAACCCAATGGTGGCAAAAACAATTCCTGTAAACCGGCGCCCGGTCTGCCACTCGGAATAATCCGCCACATCCGCATAAATGGCCCAGATCAATGGAATGGTGGGCGCATAGAAAATGGATCCGGTGATGGTGAGGAGCATCATACCGGAGACCGCATCAGGAGGGAGCAGATAAAAAGCCAGCGCATTCAACGCCGAAAGGCCAAACCCGGCCACCGCCACCGCCTTTTTGCCAAACCGTTTGGCAAACGAGGCAGAAAGCAGGATCATGATCACAATGGTCAGGGTATTGGTCATGTTCACAAGACTATTGAAGACATCTGCCACGTTGCTCCCAGCCAAATGGCGGGGATCGGCATGCACCACATAACCCAGCCATTCGAGAACACCTCCCGGCATAATCCCGCCTGGAGCCAGGGGCGGGGCGGCCAGGCCAAGGTGGCTCACCCAGGCAAACATCGCCGCCTTGTCCGCATAGTGATGGTAATAGTTATAAGTGGCCCCGCCGCGAAATGACAGCAGCGCGAAATGAAACAGCGTCATCAAAAACATGATCCGCCAGGGTTCGTTTTTCCACAGGCAAGCCAGGTCTTGGCGCGGGGTTGACCGGGTTTTCACCATCGGCTGGACCCGTTCGCGCGTGGTCAGGAACGTCGCCACAAAAAGCATCAGGCACAAAACCGACCAAACCATCATGGTCATTTGCCAGCCGTGTTGGCGGTCGTGCCCTGTGGAAAAACGCGCCACAAGAGGCAGCGTGAAACCACCCACGATGAACTGGGCCATATTCACCGCAATGAAACGATAGGAATTTAATCGCGCCCTTTCATTCAGGTCCGCAGTCATTACTCCGCCCAGCGCCGAATAGGGCATGTTATTCATTGAATACAAAGTCATTAAAAGCGAGTTGGTCAGGGCTGCATAGATTATCCGGCTCGTCAGGCTCCAGCCTTTAGGCGTGGTGTAAGCCAGCACCATGACCAGGGCCCAAGGCAGGGCCGTGGCCAGTATCCAGGGCCGAAAACGACCCCAGCGCGACTGGGTGCGATCTGCCAGCAATCCCACCACGGGATCCACCAAGGCATCCCACAAACGGGGCCACAACAATATGGCCGCAGCGGCCCCTGCGGTAAGCCCGAACACATCTGTGTAAAAATTTAACTGGTACAAAATCATGGACATGAACACGAAGTTTGCCGCCGCGTCCCCTCCGCTGTATCCCACTTTTTCAAGGAAGGATAATTTTTGATCAGATGAATTCATCGTGCTGGGCCGGTAAAATCAGGGCATCACCGTCAAGATCACCTTTTGCAAATCCTCATCCCGGGACGAGGGTCCAACCAAGATGGCAAACTCACCGGGTTCCACCCGGTATTTCATGTCTATATCATAAAAAGCCAGGGAATCTGGGGTGACATCCATACTTACAGTGCGGGTTTCCCCCGGCTTGAGGCTGATTTTTTGGAAACCTTTCAACTCCTTCACGGGGCGGGTGACCGAACTCACCAAGTCCCGTATGTACATCTGCACCACCTCGGAGCCGCTGCGGAGTCCGGTATTGGTTACATCCACTTTCACGCGGGTGCTTTCATTTCGACGCAGACGCTGGCGCCCCAAACGAAGGTTTTTGAAGGCAAAGGTGGTGTAACTCAATCCAAATCCAAAGGGATAAAGCGGGGTCGTATCATCCCAAAGATAACCCCGGCGCGCCGAGGGTTTGTAATTGTAAAAAACCGGCAAATGCCCTGCGGACCTGGGAATGGAAATGGGAAGTTTACCGCCGGGGTTGTGATCTCCAAAAAGGACCTCGGCCACGGCATGGCCGCCTTCCTGGCCCAGGTACCAGCATTCCAGGATGGCTGGCACCTGCCCGGCCAATTGGGTGATGGCCAATGGGCGGCCATTAAACAAAAGCGCCACCACCGGTTTGCCCAGCGACATGATCGCGCACACCAGCTCATCCTGGCGTCCGGCCATGGCAAGGCTCGCGCGGTCGCCCAAGTGGCGACGGCTCCAGGCTTCCCTTGATGTCTGTTCATTGCCGCCGATTGCCAGGATCACCACATCGGCCTTCCGCGCCGTTTCCACTGCCTCGGCCATGAGCCGCCGGTCCTCATCCGGGCTGGACGCCACGACCTCATCCTGCTGCCACGAGCCTCCCACTGTGATCTTGCATCCTTCCGCGTGCAACACCCTAATAGCTGGCCCAAGCCGTTCTTGAATCCCCTCCAACACGCTTACATTCCATCGGGGAACGCCGCTGTAACCGCCAAGAAGACTGCGATGCGCATTAGGCCCGATCACGGCCAGGGTTTTAATTTGGCCGGGATCCAGTGGGAGCAACCCCTTTTCATTTTTCAACAGGGTGATAGTCTCACGCGCGGCCTGCAAGGCCACATCACGGTGCGTTGCCTGGCCGCACACTTTCGCGGCCTCAGACGGATCCACATAGGGATCCTCAAACAATCCCAGCTTGAATTTCCAAAAAAGCATGGGCGCCACCAATTCATCCAGTTCGCTCTCGCGCAATCGGCGCGAACGGACCAATTCCACCAAATGCCGGTAGCAATCCATTTCTGGAAACTCGATATTGACCCCGGCGCGAACAGCCAGCACGGCGGCTTCCTTTTTATCGGCAGCCACATGATGGCCATGGGTGTCTGGGCGGTCGGCCAACTCCCAGATGGCGTAATAATCGGAAACCACAAAGCCAGTGAAACCCCATTCCTTCCTGAGGACATCCCGCAGGAGCCACCGGCTGGCATGGGAGGGCACACCATCAATCTCATTGTAACTGGCCATCACACTGGCGGCGCCGGCCTCGTCCAAGCATTCTCTAAACGGTTGGAGAAAGGTTTCTCTCAATACACGCTCTGAAACATTCACTGGCGCGCAATTCTGGCCTGATTCAGGCTGCCCATGTGCTGCAAAATGTTTCAATGTCGCCATCACCCTGGTTTTATCCTTGAAAGACCCGTCACCCTGGAAACCGCGAACTGAAGCCACTCCCAGCCGCCCGTTGAGGTATGAATCCTCCCCGTAGGTCTCCTCAACGCGCCCCCACCTGGGATCCCGCGCGATATCCACCACCGGAGTCAGGGCCTGATGCGCTCCACGCGCCCGGGTTTCCCATGCCGTCATTGCGTACAATGACTCCACCAAAGCAGGATTAAAGGTCGCACCCAAGCCGATTGGCTGCGGAAAACTGGTGGCATCCCGGGCAGCCAGACCATGCAGGCATTCCTCATGAAAAAGCACCGGTATTCCCAGGCGGGAATGCTCACAAAAGAACCGTTGAATGGCGTTGGTCAATTCTGCCATGCCACGCGCCGTCTGCCCATAGGCAGGGTTGGTTGGATCACTCCCAGCATCGCTGGGCCGACCCACCTGTCCCAGCCCGTGCCCATCCTTGAATCCCGCCAACGCTTTGGCCTCGTCAAATTTCCCCTTTTCATCCACCAGCAGCTTCCCCTTCTCCTGCCATACGCACATCATCTGTGCCGCCTTCTCCTCAAGCGTCATCCGGGCTAATAGGTCTTTCACGCGTCGTTCCGGCGATAAACGCGGGTTTTTGTAAGGTGGGAGCTTGGATCGTGACTGGATCATGGCATGAAAAAACGGGCAATATCAGTGTTTCAAACACCTTAGCAACCGTGCAACGCCCCGCAAATACGACATATGGTGGATTGCCGGCCTTGGATGCGGAGAATCGCCCGGCCAGAACTGCCGCCCTGAGCCCCCTGCCCGGGCGCCGGTTGGAAATACGTCAAGGTTGCCGCTCTGGATCAACTGCACGAATGCGAGGAAGGGCCGGAAAAATCAACCGCGCGGCCCCAGGCGCAAATCGGATTTGGGGATGGCCCGGAGGTATTTGGCCGCCGCCTCGGTTCGGCATCGCACATGCAGTTTTTCGTAAATATGCATGAGATGGGTGCGGACGGTGGTGAAGCTGATGTTGAGTTTGGAACCAATTTCCTTGTTTGAAAGCCCCTCTGCCAGCAGCGCCAGGATTTCTGATTCGCGGGCCGAGAGTTGGCTGGTGTCCTCCACCTCGGCGGTTTCCCCAATGAAAGACCTTACAACCATGCGCGCGATTTCACTGGTCATGGGCGCTCCGCCGGCCCGGACTTCCGCAATGGCCTCCAGAATTTCCTCATCGTCAGAGCGTTTGAGAACATAACCGCAGGCTCCGGCTTTCAAGGCTTGGAAAATCATTTTCGTGTCCTTGTAAACGGTCAGCATGATAACCTGCAGACTGGGCAATTTTTCCCGCAGCCGCGCGGTGCAGACAATTCCAGATTCCCCCGGCAGGTGAATATCCATGAGAACCACGTCCGGTTTATGCTGGGGAATTTTGACCAGCGCCTCCTCGGCTGAGCCGCAGGCGCAGACACAGGCATTGCCGGGGGCGCCCGCCACAAACTCCGCCAGGTATTGGCGCAGGGTGGCATTGTCCTCAACAATGGCGATGCGGGTTTTCATGGCGGCCTGGCCGGACTCCAACCCCAGGGGCGCTGCGGTCAGTTGCGGCATTGACATCCTATGGCAATCCTTGGTCTGGTGCAATGATTCACAATCACAAGCTACACCTCGGCCTGGTTCCAGCCTATCGGACATATGTACGATTTATCCGCAGCGGCCTCATGCTTTGGCTGGCGCCATGGAAAAGTCCAGACTGATGCAAACGATGGTTCCCCGCCCCGGGTGTGACTTCAAATCCGCACTGCCGCCCAACCGCTGCAATCTTTCTGGAATGTTTTTCAAACCCCGTCCGGATTCGATAGACTGGGCCGGGTCGAATCCGCAGCCGTTGTCCTCGACCTCAATCTCGAGGATCGTCCCGGTCATTCGAAGATGAAATGCCACCTCGGTCGCCTTTGAATGCTGGACGATGTTATGAATAATCTCTTTGACAGCCAGGAACAATTCATGGCGCTGGCGCCCATCCAGGGTGACCACAGGAAGGGAGACAGGAATACGAAAACGGCAGGCAATTCCTGCGCCAGAAAGATAATCGGCCACATAACTGCCAAGGTAATCGGCAAGGGACTGAAGGGAATTTGCCTCAGGATCCACGGCCCAAACAATCACATCCAGGGCAGACACAAGGTTGTGGGCCTTTTGGGAAATGGATTTAAACAAACTATTGGAGCGCCCGTCGTGGCCGTGGCCCTTCAGTCCGGTGCTGGCCATCACCCGAATTTCCGTGAGGCTGGACCCAAGGTCATCGTGCAAATCCCTCGCAATGCGCGAGCGCTCGGCCTCCAGGGCACGCATTCGTTCAGCCTGCTCACGCCGTGAATGTTCGCGCTCCAGCATCCGGGTGCGCTGCTCGACTTTCCTCCGCAACTGGGTGATCCACAAGGATGCCGCAGCTAGAACGGCCACCAGGGCTGCCACGATGAAAAACAGGCGGCGCAGGGTCCACCAGGGCGGGCGCTGCAACAACTGAATATCATGGGGGCGGTTCAATAAAAGCTCAAAACCCGAACCATCGCCCATGCTGCCGTTGGCCGGGGTGACATAGACTCCTGTGATGCGCAACCGGCTGCCCAGCGGGAATTCGCCCGCGAGATTGTCTGCCGTCACGATTTCCGCCCGGTAGTTTCGGAGGCCTGTTTGTAATTCCAACAGCCAGTCATCCCCGGTCCTTTGCAGGCTGATCAATCTTGCCTCCGTCCCCACCAGCAACCCATCCATGGTCCCATCCCCTTTTCCGGCATCCGGCCATGGCATTGGCGCGGGCAGGTCTCCATGGCCCGTCCTACGCACCACCGCCTCGTGCAGCACAGGCGCAGGTCCGGCAAGTTCTGGAATGCCCACCACATCCACAAAATCCCCAAGCGCCAATCCGTTCATTCCCGCCGCCACAAACCGAAGCGCGCGACCATCCGCCATCAGATAGGCATCCCCGGCGCCCAGGTGCACAATCTGGCCCGAAACCCGCACCCGCTGGAATCCGCTGGCATGAAGGTCAAACCTCAATAAATCCCCGATGCTTTTGGCTGGCGCAGAAAACGGCTCGACCGGGGGCAGTTGATCCACCTGAACCTCGGCATTGCGGATTTTGATCATCCCCACCTGGACCTGGCGGGTTTTGGAATTCCACTGCGCCAGCAGGCATCCACGGATCCGCACCAGGGTGTTTTCAAAATACTGAAGCTGCCCAGGAGCCACTCCATGAACCTCCACATTGATTTTTCCACCATCTGTGAGAAGGGTGATTGTGTTGGATGCCAAGCCCGTGATGATGCCGCGCACCTCCACATATTGCACATCCATGCTGCCACTCATGAGTTGGTTGTAATTGGGGCGCACTGGAACGGGCATCCTCCCGGAGCCCATCAAATCGAGCGATTGCACCTCCACCACCGGAGCGAAATCACCCACTCCCGTCACCCCGCGCACATCCACGAAATCCCCCGCCTCCAAGCCGTCCCGGTAGGAATCGGGAAGCCTGCAAAAAACGCCGCGCGTGTCATCCTGAACTGTCGCCCCATGCCATTCCACCAACGATGTCACCACACCTCGAATATGCACGGAAAAACCGCGTGCAGCCTCGCTGGCGCTCAACTGCTGCACCTGCGCAGCCGTGGTCAATGTGGGAGGCAAACCCAAACCCGGCGAGAGTGACCGGCAGTACGCCGGGTTCAATTCCTCCATGCCATCCCTCATTCGACGGCTTCCCAAAACCTCCACATCTGCCCCGTTGGTCCAACCACGCACATCATCCAGGTGAATGGGCATGGATTCCCCACCTTCGGCCAAAAGCCAGCGACCGTCGGCCCACTCCAGCCTGCCTCGGAGATGGGCAATGAAATTTCCGGCCTTGCGCCGGTGCAAATCCTCCAGTGAGGCGAGCGGATATTTGTCCCATTGCTCAGAAGCCAGTCGCTGAAGGTGGACATATTGGGGCCCTGCAATGGACAAGCCTTCAAATTCCATCCTTCCCCCGGGACTGGTCACCTGATGCAAAACCCCCTCCACCTGGAGGGTGGCATTCACGAGCAGGGCTGGGCCGAGGGTTGAACCATCCGGGACCCATGCCTGAATCTCACGGTCTCCCACAGCCATGTCCATCTCCAACTCATTCCCCGCCAACCCCGCAAATTGGACCACACCGGTTGCAGAAATCCATTGGCCGGAATCCACCCCATTTACGGGGGCGGGCCATTGAATGTTGGAAATGGGTATTGGCAGGTTGGTGACCAGCGCCTGAATCTCCGGATGCAGCCCACCCAGGTAGAGTTCGCTCCCATCATCCGACCGCAGCCTGAATTCGTATTCCCCAGGCTTGTTTACCTGCAGCCGGGCCTTGAAAATCATGGCCACAAACTCCTCTGGGTTTCGCCGCTCAATATCACAAAAAGGGGCTTGCCCTGAAACGGATGGCGTGTCATCCAACGCTTCATCCATGCTGGAGGGCGTTTCATTGTAACAAAAATAACGCACCCCCGGGACCGGGCTGGTTCCCTGACCCGAATCTTCAGGCTCCAGGAAAAGATTGCCCGCCCCCAAAGGTTGGTTGGTGAATCCCGGGCCGGACCATGTCGCCTCCAGCTCTGCCGGATTCTTGGCATTCAAATAAAAAAGCCGGAAAGAGTGAAAACCAGCCTCAAGGTGGATGCGACTGGACTTTTCCTCCACCGAGTGAATGCCTCCGTCATCCACCACGGGCGGCTCTGCCAGTTCAATCAATCCGGGGCGTCGGATAAGCTCGCACATGCCCAGAGCCATGTGAATGCGCCGACCCGGCAGGCATCCCGGCTGGGGCGTCTCCCACCGGCATAATTCCACCCCGGAATCATCACGAATGACAAATGTGGATGCCGCAGGATCAGCCGCGCAAATATCGCCGACCAGATCCAGATGACACAAGCAGCGTTCATGATCCGCCACCGCCAGCCGCAAGGAATGAACATTCGTGACCATAAGGTCCGCAGCAGCCTGCACTGGCAGCATCCCCATTAACAATCCCAAGGCCAGCCAGGCCAGCCTGCCCGGCCCCACGATGCAGGAAGCACGTCCAGCGCCATCTTCATGGAGATTCATTCAAGCCTTATCCTAACCCAAATTCATCCGTCCGGCCAGTCTGGCCTGGGCCATGCCTTCTCAATCAAGGTTATCGGACACATGTCGTATGGCACGCCGCTGAATTCGGGTTATGATGTTTCTAAATTATCACCCTGAAAGCGTAAATGAGTTACACGCACCATTATCAGATGGACCACTCCATGATTCCCCGCACATTTTTTAAACGCAGAGCCCGATTTTCCCATCCTGAATTTCCAAACCGGGCCTGGGCCGGGGCTTTGACCGCTTTTACCTTGATTGAACTTTTGGTGGTGATTGCCATCATTGCCATCCTGGCAGCCATGCTGCTTCCGGCCCTCGCAAGGGCCAAATTCCGCGCCAAGGTCATCAATTGCACCTCCAATTTCAAGCAGTGGGGAATCATGGCCAATGTTTATGCCGCGGATGATCCCATGGGTCGGCTGCCATCTTTCAATACGACTTCCTCGGGCGGAAACCCCACGGATGTCTCCATTGATTTCCTTACCAACACAGCGGCGTATGGAATGAATGTGCCCATGTTTTTCTGCCCTGTGCGCCCCGGCGACCTCACGGCCGCAAACACCTGGTTTTTCAACAATGGCATCCCCTACCATTCTGCACTGGGAATCGTCACCATTGGCCAGTTGAATCAATATTTCACCTCCACCAGCGGGCGATCGGTAAATGGCGGATATGGAAAATTGTTCCATGATTGGTGGGTGCCGCGCCGGAACATAGGCAACCCAGCCACATTCCCATCGTCCGGATCAGGAACCGTTCCCCCAGGTGCCCTGCCGTGGCCTGTCAAGACCAGCGACACCTCGGCAACCTGGCAACCCATCATCAGTGACCTGGCGGAAGGCAACGGGTCCACCAACCTCAATTCCATTCCCAACACTGAGGCGCACTTTGAAGGAAATGCCCTGTCTTCCATCAATGTCGGCTATGCCGATGGCCATGTGGAAACCCACAACCAAGCCAAGGTGGCTTGGCAGTACACAGGGAATGCCGGACAGCAAAGTTATTTTTATTGATCACAGGCTGTGCTGCCATGGCGCGTCAAACCTTTTAACCATCCACCAGTCCATTCAACCAAACATCCACTAAAAACCATGAAAAACAAATTGTTCAACCCCAGTTTCCCATCCCGGCGCGCCTGGCTGGCTCCAGCCATGGCGGTTTTCGCCGCCGTGACTGTTCATGCTCAGTTTATCCTCGGCAGTTGGCAGGACTCATCTGACGACGGATGGGTTCGTGTGAATGGGTCCGGCACAAGCCTTGGCTCCATCTACGCATCGTCCAATGACCCGAGCGCGTTTCAGCAGGTGACCAATGTTGTGGCGGGTTATCCAGAAAGCCTGGACATCAAGGAAACGGGCTATGGCAATGTGCGGGCCGAAATCAACATCGCCAGCCTCGCCGGAGGCGTGGCGGCTTGGAACGCCAATTCCAATCTGAATTTCACCTTCTCCTGCGGACCGGACACCGGCGCTGGGGCCGGATACATGCAGTTGGTCCAGTTCCAATACATTTCTGACAAAGCTGGCTTTAATAACATCACCAGCGGGTGGGGCACCAATGGGTTCAGCGAAACTGGAAGCACTGGAAATGATTCCAGCGGCCAGCCGGTCTATGATTTCTATGCGAATTCCCCCTCCCGCTCCCAGGTGGTGACTTGGAATTATTCCGGAGTGAAGGCTGCCATTGGCACCAACCCCAGCTATCTCAATATAATTTTTGTGTTCCAAACCGGCGGCGGGGCCCCGACCAATATTTACCTGAATAACGTCAACCTCTCCGGCGCCCCGGCAGCCGTCACCACCTCCACTTTCATCGTGGATGATTTTTCAACCAACGGCGTCAGCAATTCGAATCCCACCAATGACGATTACTATTCCAGCGCGCAAAACTACTCCCAAGGCGACATCACCAATGTCTGGTGGAATTGGTTTGGCGGGGCTTTCCAAAGCCTGTCTTGGGATGGAACTGTGGACGCCAATTCGAACTCCGCCTCCGGCTCCATGAAGGTTTCCCTGGCTTTTGACAGCACCAACACCCAGTTTGTGGTTTGGGACCAAGGCGAGGTGAACAATTATTATTCCCTCAACATCAGCGCCCTGACCTATACGAATTTCCAATGCGATGTCATGTTTGCTCCGGGATCGGCTTCTGCGGCAGGCACGTTTGGCTATCCCATTTATGGTTATTTGCGCTTTGGGACCCGCACCTCAAGTTATGGACAAGACTGGTTCGGCGGGGTTGAAGTGGCCGCCACCAACTCTGGCTGGGTGCATGTCAGCATACCGCTGAACGCAGTGACCGACACGAATTTGCTGGATATCCAAGGCCTTATCATGGGCATTGACAGCGGATATTTCGGACTGAACTTGAGCGGATCATCCACTTTCTGGGTGGATAACATCAAATTTGTGGGTCCTGCGGTCGTCAGCGCGCCTCCTCCACCGGTTCTGGGCCTCCAAAAAGCCGTTCCCGGCCTGCGCATTTTTGCCGGATCGTCTGCCAACACCTATGACCGGGAGGAACTGGCCACCACGGACAACAACCAGTCCTGGGTTTCCGCCGGGTCCGGCGCTCCGGCAACCTACTCGTTCACTCTTCTGGACCGCGGCGCGGATATCAACCAGACGCATATTTTTCTGGTGCCATCCACCCCATCCGGCCAGGCCAACATGGGAAATGCCGGCACACCCAATGAGTTCATTGAGTACCAGGCATCAAACACACTTTGGATGGTCATCAATCCAGCCGCCACCGGGGCGGGTTACGTCACGGCTAGCGTTCAATGGAAAACCAACCTTCCTAATTCCAATCCCAACGTGACGGCCCTGACCATCACCAACAGCACAGCCATCGGCACCTGGACCCTGGCCTTTACCGGTCCCTCCACCGGCACTTTGACCGCTCCCGGCGCCAGCCCGGTGAGCTTCACTATTGCCGATCCCAACGTGGCAGCTGATTTCGCAAACCCCTTGGTGGCGTATTTTGGATTGCAGCCC
>DAIDJC010000017.1 GCA_027451565.1 Limisphaerales bacterium
TCCAGGCCCTTTTCCACCGCTGGCACCGCCCGGTTAACCTCGCAATACTCGCAATCAAAGTTGCAGAACTTGTCCGGGTTCATGTTGACACCAATGGACAGGCCGGATGCGCGGGGGGAAATGACCGCGTAAACAAAACGATTGCCAAAGAATTCCCGGGCATTGCCATGCTCAACCGATCCCGGGAAGAAACAAAGTGATGGGCGCAGTCCCGGATTTTCACCTGGCAGGGTTGAAATCATGGCGGGAGGGCGCCGGCCGCCCTGGCATCAGCCTGGATGGACGGGGCCTTGGATTGCGGGCTTGGGGAAAAAACGTTGCCCGACCCATGGACAACCAGCACGGGACAAGGCGCCAGGCGGGTGACGTCTGCCGCCACGCTACCCACAAGGGAATGAATGCGCCCGGTGCGCCCGTGGGTGGACATGATGATCATGCCGACACCCTCTTCCCGCGCGGCATTGATAATCTCGATGGGGGTGGCACCCTGCCGCAACGCCAACTTTTTATGCACCCCGGAGGGAACGCATTTTTGAACCCATGCCGCCAGTTGCTTTTTCATCCGGGCGCGCAGCTCGTCCTCCCGCAATGGATCATAGCCATCCATCTCAAATGCCCACGGCAATTCATAATGAGACGCCAGAACATGCAGAAAAATGATTTGCGCACCGAACAGTTTAGCGAATGGAACGGCATATTCCAAAGCCCGCGAGGAGCAATCCGAAAAATCCACCGGCACCAGAATGCGCTTCAAATGCAAGCCTGAAAGCGCGGTGACAGCATGGCGGCAACAGTTCAAATTGGGGCAAAAACGGCGGTTTGGCTGCGGCTGTCCCCGCTTTTTGGAAATTGTCCTCATGTTTTTAAATCAATGTCAGCCGTGAAATACCACAGAAGAAGGGCACATGGCGGAGGACTTGGACGGTCGCCAGGCGACTCCCAACTTCCGAGCGAGTCACGGGTTGGCCTGTTTGTCTCTGAAACGATTTTGGTCAAGGCTTTCATGATTGTTTTGCGCCTGCCCATTCCACGGTTTCACTTCCTGATTGTACACTGCCTGCGATTGGCAGAATCGGCTTTCCGCTTTTTGCCGGAGATGCATCGTTATTTGGCGAATGTGAAGCCAGGGTTTCATTGGCGGGCATTCATTTTGCCGACGACGGGGAAACAAAGCGGGGTAAGCCAAAGCCCGATACACTCATCAAGGAAGAAATCATGCAAGGTTTTTCAGGGGTCATCCCTGAGGGCTTTCAGGACGCATGAACCTGCGGATTACAATCCCGACAGGCGTCAGGCCAGGACATTAGGGAGGGCCGCAGTCATCATCTGGGCGGCTGCTGCGGAGAGGCGGCGCGGCTTTGCGGAGTTTGCTCGCGCCAGCCACCACCCAGGACCTGATAAAGGTTGATCAAACTTGTCAGGCGGGCATATTGGGATTGAATAAAATTTTGCCTTGCGGCATCCAGTGTTTGGCGGGCGGACAAGACATCCAAGGCGCTGTTAACGCCGCTGCGGAACCCGGCGCTGGTCAATTGATAGGTTTGTTCGCTGGCCCTCAATTGGGCTTGGTTGGCTTCAAGTTGCGTCCGGACCGTTGCACGCACCGCCAAGGCATCCGCGACCTCCCTAAAGGCACTCTGGACGGCAGATTTATAATTGGCCACGTCCATTTGTTCGGCAGCGTGGGAGGCTTTGAGTTGATTCCAGATCGTGTCGGCGCTGAAAATGGGCCAGTTCACCTGGGGCGCAAATGTCCAGGTCTGGGAACCGGGCGCAAACAGGCTGCCGAGCGCGGTGCTGGAGGTGCCTCCCGAGCCTGTCAAGGTGATGGACGGAAAAAAGGCTGCACGCGCGGCGCCAATGTTTGCATTGGCGGCCTTGAGTTGGTGCTCGGCCTCCAGGACATCCGGTCGGCGGACCAGTAAATCCGAGGGCAAACCTGACGGAACATCGGCGAGGCATGACTGGGGGTCAAAAGAGCTCTGCGCGGGAATGTTCCCAGGCAAGGGCTGGCCGACCAGGAGAACCAGGTTATCCTGGGCCAGGGCGAGCTGTTGGGTGTAGGCAGCGACCTGGTTGCGCGCCGTTTGCTCCTGATTGACTGCGGAATTCACATCCACTTGCGTGAGCACGCCCGATTCAAAACTCCTTCGCGTCAGAAACAGCGCCTGATGGGCTGCCTTCAATCCCTCGCGGGCCACATTTAATTGGCGGGTGGCCTGCTGCACCGTAAAATAGGCCTCTGCCACTTGGGCCACCAGGGCTATCTGCGCGCTTCTCCGCGCTTCCTGGCTCGCAAAATAAGTTTCCAAAGCCTGTTGATTCAGGCTGCGGACCTGGCCAAACAAATCCAATTCATAGGAAGTGACACCCAAATCCACCGTGTATTGGTTATAAGAAATGGCTTGTCCGCCGCCGAAAATATTGGGGATGCGCTGGCTTTCCTCCGAGGCGCCCGCCATCACGGAGGGGATCAGGTTATTGCGCTGCACCCGGTACAGGTCCCGGGTTTGCTCCACGTTGAAGGTGGCCGCCTGCAAATTGGGATTATTGGTCAAGGCCAGTCCAATCAACTCCTGGAGCCTGGCATCACGGAAAAAATCGCGCCAGCCAATGTCTGCTGCCGGCACGGGCGAAGCGCGGTCAGGTTCCGGCGCATATCCGGGAACCTTGGGCCAGGCCGGGGCCAGGTCCGGTTCGGGACGGTGATAGGCTGGCACCATGGTGCAACCGGCTGTGGCCAGCAAAAGCAATGCTATGATGGGTATTGGCGTTGGTCTCATGGCTTGCCGGGGTTGGCAGTTTCATTCCGTGCTCCGCCGGCATGGCCTGAAAAATCCCTCTCCTGTCGGCTCTTGAATACGCGCCGGACGAGAACGTAAAATGCCGGAACAAAAAACACGGCGAGGATGGTGGCAGACAGCATGCCGCCAATCACACCGGTGCCAAGGTCATGCCGGCTGGCAGCCCCGGCGCCCGTGCTCACCGCCATGGGCATCACCCCCAGGATGAAGGCAAAGGAAGTCATCAGGATGGGCCTCAAACGCAGGCGGACTGCGGTGAGTGTGGCTTCCCTCAAACCCATTCCCTGGGCCTGAAGATCCTTGGCAAACTCCACAATGAGGATGGCGTTTTTGGCGGAGAGACCAATGATGGTAAGAAGTCCGACCTTGAAAAACACGTCATCAGGCAGCCCGCGCACCGTGGCTCCCAGCAATGCGCCAATGACCCCCAGGGGAACCACAAGAATAACAGCCAGCGGAATGGCCCAATTCTCATAAAGGGCGGCCAATGCGAGATAAACCACCAGGATGGACAGGGAAAGCAGCAGGGGCGCCTGTCTGGCAGACAATTGTTCCTGAAAAGATTGACCGGTCCATTCGTACCCGAAACCGGCAGGTAATTTTGCAACCAGACCGGCCATGTCATCCATCGCCTGGCCCAGGCTGACATGCGCCGCAGGGTTGCCGATGATTTCGAGCGCAGGAAATCCATTGTAATGCTGCAAGGCCGGCGAGGCATGTATCCAATGAAAAGAGACCAACTCCGAGAGTGGCACCATGGCGCCATTGGCGGCGCGGACAAAAGCTTTGCCCAGGTCCTGCGGCAACATCCGGTAGGGGGCATCCATTTGCGCAATAACCTGATCCACGCGGTTGCCATTGATAAAATTATTGATGTAAAAGGATCCGAAATAAGTGGTGAGGGCGGTGTTCAAGTCCGCATAGGACACTCCCATGGCGCCGGCCTTGATCTTGTCCACGTCCAGTTTTAATTCCGGAGTATCCTCCAGCCCCTGCATTTGCACCTGGACAAGGTCCTGGTTGGTGGCAGCCATGGCGAGCAGTTGGTTTTTGGCCAGCATCAATTGGGCATGTCCCAAGCCTCCCTGATCCTCGAGCTCCATGTCAAACCCGGACGCAAAACCCAGTTCCGGTATGGGCGGCGGGTTGAGGGGGTAAATAAAGGCATCCCGCACCTGGCTCAAAGCCATGAAGGCCCTTCCGATGACCGCCTGAACTGAGTGATCCGCTCCCGGCCGCTCGCTCCAGGGTTTCAAATGAATGAATGCAATCGCGGAATTTTGGGCCTGTCCATTGAAACTGAAACCTGCGACCTCAATCGCGTCGGTCACTTCAGATTGGGACCGGTAATATTCGTCCACCTGCTTCAAGACCTGCTCGGTACGCTGCTGGGTGGCACCCACCGGCAGTTGAATGCTGTTGATCAGGTAGCCCTGGTCCTCCGCTGGCAGAAAGGCGGAGGGCAGGCGCACAAAAAGCCAGGCCACTGCGGCCACCACTGCCGCGTAGGCGATCATTTGCAAGGGCGCGCGGGCGATGATGCGCCCGACCCAGCTTTCATAGCGGTGGGTTGCCGCAGCAAAGGTGCGGTTCCACCAACCCCAGACGCCCCGTTTTTCCGTATGATGCCCTTTTTCAACCGGCGGAAGCAGGGAGGCGCACAAAGCTGGCGTGAGGGTCATGGCCAGGAAAATGGAAAAACTCATGCACGAAACGAGTGACAGGGAAAACTGCCGGTAAATGGCGCCAACCGAGCCGCCAAAAAACGCCATGGGAATGAAAACCGCCGTAAGCACCAGGGTGATGGCAATCAGCGCGCCAGTGATCTGCTGCATGGCCTTGCGGGTGGCCTCGCGAGGGGACAATCCCTCCTCGTTCATGATGCGCTCCACATTTTCAGTCACCACGATGGCATCATCCACCAGTATGCCAATGGCAAGGACCAGTCCGAACAAGGTGAGAACATTGATGGAAAAACCCAGGATATACATCAGTGCAAACGACCCCAGCAAGGCCACCGGCACGACAATGGTGGGAATGAAGGCCGTGCGCAGGTTTTGAAGAAAAAAGTAAATGATCAGGAATACCATGACCACGGCTTCGATCAGGGTTTTAACCACCTCATGGATGGAGGCGGTGATGAACTCGGTTGAGTCATAGGGGAAATCCACGCGCAAACCAGCAGGAAAGAAGGTGGAGAGCTGCTGGATTCGGGCACGCACAGCGTCTGCGGTGGCCAGGGCATTGGCGCCCGGTTCCAGCCGGATGCCGACTGCTGCCGCCAGTCGGCCATTCACATGCACCTGGGTGGTATAGCTCTGGCCCGCCAACTCGATCCGGGCCACATCGCGGAGAAAAACCCGTGATCCATCCGGGTTGACGCGCAGGAGAATGGCGCCAAACTCATCCGGCGAGATCAGTGTGCTCTGGCCCTGGACGGTGACATTAAGTTCCTGCCCCTTCACGGCAGGCAGCATGCCAAGCTGGCCCACGGGCACCTCGGCATTCTGGGCTTCCACCGCACTGACGACATCGCCAGCAGTGATTCCATAGCCCTCCATTTTATTGGGATCGAGCCAGAGACGCATGGCGTAGTAGGTGCCAAACAGGTCCGCCTCGCCGACCCCGCTGACGCGCCGGATGGGATCAAGGATGGTGGCAGAGATGAAATTGCCCAAGGCAATGTCGCTGATGTTGTTGGTGGAGGACAGGGCGAAAAACATCAAAAAATTGTGGGTGGACTTGGTGACAATCACGCCAGATTGCTGCACGGTCAGCGGCAGGCTGGGGGTGGCCAGTTGCAGTTTGTTTTGGACCTGGACCTGAGCCAGGTCCGGATCCGTGCCCGGCTGGAAATACAATTGAACCTGGCATTGCCCGCTGGAACTGCTGCTGGAGGACACGTACAAAAGATGATCCAGTCCGCTCATCTGCTCCTCGATCACCTCCGTCACGGTGTTTTGGACCGTCTCGGCAGAGGCGCCCGCATAATTGGCGGTGATGGAGATGGAAGGAGGGGCCACGCTGGGATACTCGGCCACGGGTAGATGCACCAGAGCCATAATGCCGGCCATCATGATGAACAATGAAATGACCCAGGCAAAAATCGGGCGGTCTATGAAGAATTTTGGCATTTGCGGGTGAACCCACTACGGTTGAGCCGCCGGCTGAGCGGATCCGACGGAGGAGACTGCGGGAACGGGAACCACTGTCATGCCAGGCTGCGCCCTCTGGAATCCGTCCACCATGATTTGCTGGCCTGCCTCAAGGCCACCCCGGATGATCCAATCCCCTCCAACCGCATCGCCCAGGACCACGGGCTGAGCTTTCACCTGGTTGGACACCACCAGCATCACCGCAGCCGTGCCATCCAGATTGATAGTCACGGCGGGTTGTGGAATGAGGATGGTTTGAGCCGAGACAGCCTGGACCAGTCGGCCCTCGACAAACATACCCGGCAACAACAAACCTTCCGGATTGGGAAATTCGGTCCGCAAGGTGATCATTCCACTGTTCGTGTTCACGCTCACATCGCTAAAAAGCAAATGACCTGGATGCTCGTAAATGGAACCATCCGGCAGCTTCAAAGCCACGGTCTCATCGCCCGCATCGGGAGCTGTCCATTGGCCATCGGCGATTTGCTTTTTTAATTTCAAAGACCCGGCGGCAGGTTCGGTCAAATCCACATAAACCGGGTCCATTTTTTGGATCACTGCCATGGGGGTTGCGGCGCTTTGGCTGACCAGCGCGCCCTCAGTGACCAGGGCGGGACCAATGCGTCCTTCAATGGGAGCCGTCACCGAACAATAACCCAGGTTGATTTCAGCGATTTTTTCCGCGGCGCGCGCCGCTGCCACACCAGCCACTGCTTGTGCTGCGGCAGCGATGGCGTTGTCGTAATTCTGCCGACTCACGGCATTGATTCCCATGAGCGGCTTGTACCGTTTGGCCAGCCATTCAGCCTGGGTTTTGCCCGCCTCATTCTGGGCAACCGTTGCCCTGGCGCTTTCCAGCGCGGCCTTGTACGGTGCCGGGTCAATTTGGTAAAGAAGCTGGCCAGCCCGCACATAAGCGCCCTGTTCAAAATCCCGATGCAACACCACCCCATCCACCCGGGCGTTGACTTGGGCAATCTCCACCGGCTCCACGCGCCCCGGAAATTCATTGGTCAGGGCCAGGGCGCGGGATTGAACGGTCACAACACCCACTTGAGGCGGAGGCATGGCGCCGCCAGACGGCTGGCTGCTCCCGCAACCGGTGATACCCATCAACGCCAGGGCAAAAACCACGGCGACCAGAAACCTCGGTTGCAGACCTCCGTCTTGAGGCTGGTCATTTCCTGGCAGAATCAAATCAGCATTCATCTGTCCTCAGTGTTGATTGATATTCTTCAAACCCTTCCTTTCAAATCATTTCAAACGATAACCGGCGCCGCGCTTGCCATGCCAAGCCTCCTGACGCCTGATATGCAGACTGCGGCGCATGCAAAACGGCCTTGGATGAACCTGGTCATTGGGCAAAACCTTTCTCCGCTTGCATGGCTTAAAATCCCAAATTCATGGAACCGCCGTCAAATGGAATTTTGGATAAAACCCGAGCGTGAACAAAATGAGGGGCGCAAGCTTCCGACCAAAGACTGACCAAGCAGGGGCGACAGAGGAGAATTTTAAAGGAACCCCGAATGTCCAAATGAAAAAAGCGAAGCCGACCCGCATGTCCATTTCTTGTGTTCGGATCGCCCATGCAAACGACATGGATGATGGTGCGGCCACCTGGCCTCCAATGAAACATGATGGTCTTCGCAAACCACAAGGTGAGCGCGGCAAAAATGGAATTCCGCTGAGAGCCTAAAACAGGGACTTTTCCACTCAAAACGACGAGGGCCATGGGCCGGGTCCCGCCGGGCAAACGGCGAAAAAATCCGCAGGGTTCGAAGACCCAGCCGGTCGGCGGCAAAAATCAAATAATGACTGGTTCCGAGCGTTTCTTGGAGCGGTTTAAGCTGGAAGGTTTGTCCTCCTTGACCAAATCGTCCTCCTCTTCGGCAAGGTTTTCATCAGGAATGCGCATGGTATAGAAGGTGCACCACACAAAAACCAAAGCAAGCAGGAAAAAGAAAACCCCGATGCCCAATTTGAGCCATTCATTCGACATGGTCACGGCGATTTCCACGGCCAGCAGGCCGAAAAGGGTGGTGAATTTGATGACCGGATTGAGAGCCACCGATGAAGTGTCCTTGAATGGATCCCCAACCGTATCGCCCACCACGGTGGCGGCATGAAGGTCGGTGTTCTTTTTACGGAGCACAACCTCGACGATTTTCTTGGCATTGTCCCAAGCTCCGCCGGCATTGGCCATAAAGATGGCTTGAAACAGGCCAAAGAAGGCAATCCCAATCAAATAACCGATGAAAAAATAGGGGTTAAAAAAAGCAAAAGAGAGGGCAAAACAAAAGACCACGATAAAAATATTCAACATTCCCTTCTGGGCATAGACCGTGCAGATGCGGACGACCTCCTTGGAGTCCGCCTCGGAGGCGGCATGAACGTGAAGATTGAGGTGTTTTTTGATGAAGACGACGGCGCGGTAGGCACCGGTGACGACCGCCTGGGTGCTGGCGCCCGTAAACCAATACACCACCGCCCCACCCAGCAGGAGGCCAAGAATGATTTCCGGCTGGACGAGGCTCAACTGCGCCATCGTGCCGCCAAACATATTCTCGAGCAGGATGATGATGCCGAAAACCATGGTGGTGGCGCCCACCACTGCCGTACCTATGAGAACAGGCTTGGCGGTGGCTTTGAAGGTGTTGCCGCATCCATCCCCTTTTTCGAGCAAAATTTTGGCATTTTCAAAATCCGGGTCAAACCCGAATTTGTCACGAATATCGTCCTCGACCCCCTCGAGAGACTCAATGCGGCTCAACTCATAAACTGACTGGGCATTGTCTGTGACAGGCCCATAACTGTCCACGGCGATGGTGACCGGACCCATGCCAAGAAACCCAAAAGCCACGAGGCCAAAGGCAAAAATGGGCGCAGCAAACTTGAATTGCTCGGGCATCAAAGCAAGGATGGGCGATCCTGCGTAGGACGACAGCAACGAGGCGACCAGCATCAAGGCCGCAATGCACAGGCCCATCCAAAATGCGGAAAAATTGCCCGCCACCAACCCCGCCAGAATATTCAGGGATGCGCCGCCATGTTTTGAGCAGGTGGTCACCTCTTTGACATGCTGGCAATTCATGCTGGTAAAAATCCTGGTCATTTCGGGTATGAGGGCCCCGGCCAATGTTCCGCAGGAAATGATTGCGGAGAGAACCCACCAGAGATTGGGGGCAAACCCGGTCTGGCGGCCCAATAGAAACCAACTGGCGGTGAAGGTCACAAGAATGGAAACCGCCGAGGTCACCCAGACCAGCAGGGTCAGGGGAGACTCAAAATCGAAATCCTTTCGCCCGCTGAAACGCGCGTGTGAAATGGCGCAGTTCAGAAAATAAGAAAGAATGGACGTGGCAATCATGAGGGCGCGCATTGTGAAAAGCCAGATGATCAGTGTGGCGCACTCATCCGGCTTGGACGCCAGCGCCAGCGCGAGGAAGGCGATCAACGCCACGCCGGTCACTCCATAAGTCTCAAAACCGTCTGCCGTTGGCCCCACGCTGTCGCCCGCATTGTCACCGGTGCAATCAGCTATCACACCCGGGTTTTTGGGGTCATCCTCTGGCAATTTGAAGATGATTTTCATGAGGTCTGAGCCGATGTCAGCGATTTTGGTGAAAATGCCGCCGCAGATGCGGAGAACCGATGCGCCGAGGGATTCACCAATTGCGAACCCTATGAAACAGGGCCCTGCGAGGTTTCGCGGCAGGAACACCAGGATGCAAATCATGAAAAACAACTCCACACAAACCAGGAGCAGCCCCACGCTCATGCCTGAACGCAAGGGAATCCCGAGAGTCCACAGCGGGTTTCCGCGCAGGGCTGAAAACGCGGTGCGCGAATTGGCGATTGTGTTGATGCGAATGCCGAACCAGGCCACGGCCCCGCTGCCATTGATGCCCAACAACGAAGCCGCCAAAATCACAGCCACGCTTCCGTAGCCCATGTGTTCCAATCCGCGAAAATAAAAAAACATGCACCCGCCCACCAGCAGCCAGATTCCCGCAAGGAACCTGCCCTGCTGCAACAGATATGTTTTGCACGTCTCCCAAATCATGGCAGAAACACGGGCCATGCAATCATGCACTGGCAGCATCCGGGTTTGATGATACTGGAACAATCCAAAGGCTATGCCCACGATGCACATGGCCAGTCCAAAATACATCAGCAGGACGCCGCTCAAGCCATCCAGGCCGGCAAAGTGGATATTTGTCAGGCGGGGGATTTTGATATCAGCATCGCCGGCGTGGGAGCCAAGGGTTGAAAATATTAATACAAGGGGCGGAAGCGCGGCGCGCAGCAATTTGGTTGTTTTCATGTTTGGTCTGGAAAAAGTTAAACCATGATTTCATGTTAATTCATTCCGGGCGCTGGTTCTTTACCTGAATTGTTTTTTATTCGTTATATCTTGTGCATCCAAAAGCCGGAAGACACCCCACGACCCGCAATGAGCGCCTCGCCTCCTTTTCTCACGCACCCCGTCCATGGGGGGCAGGATCGGGCATCCCGGCATTTCAAGCGGTTAAAATGGATTGAACCGGCCAATTGCGATCCCCCTCCGCGTGCGCTTGGAGCGCTCACGGGATCAGCGCTCCATTTTTTGGGATATTCCATAATCATGGCTCCCGCCGAAGCGGTTCAAGGCACTTGGGGCATGCTGCGCCGGTGGAAACAGGGCGCTTTAAAAACCATTGCAGCCATCGTGGAGCGGGCATTCAAGGTTAATGCCGAGGCCGTGGGGAATGATTCCTGCGGAAAGGAGCCATGGCCGGACCTGGAAAGGGAATAATGGACGGTTTTACCTTATCCCAATCAAACCGGCAAACCGGGTACCGCCAATTTTTAAAATCCTAGGCGAACAAAATCTCCGGACGATCCAAAGCGGGACGCCGGGCAAGGGCATGGAGAGATCGCTCCAAGGTTTCCTCTGGAGTGCCCGCAGCTTCGATGGAGACCAGCAATTTTCTCCGCCGATAAAATCTTTTCAACGGTTCGGCATTTTTGGCATAGGCCCTGAGCCTCATCCGGATTGATTCAGGCTGGTCATCCTCCCTCTGGAACAGCGCAGCGCCGCAGTGGTCGCAAATGCCCGTTTTTTTGGGGGGTAATGACTTTAGATGGAAAACCGCTGCACAGGAGGAACAAGTTCGGCGCCCGGAAAGACGGGAAATGATTTCCCCGAGCGGCAGCTTGTAATCCAGGACTGCATCCAATTGCAGGCTGTTATTCTCCAGAATGGCCGCCAGAACGCGGGCTTGGGCCACGGTGCGGGGAAATCCATCCAGCAAAAAACCACCCCCGCACTTGAGGCATTTCAGGCGTTCCATGATCAGGGTGACCACCGTTTGATCCGGAACGAGCTGGCCCTGCCTCATGAAATCCAGCGCGTGGGACATTGCGGGACTCAGCGGTTCTTGGCCGCATTTTCCTGCCGCGCGAAAAACATCACCCAAGGAAAGATGGCAGGCGCCAAAATGGCGGTTGAGCAACTCGGCCTGGGTTCCCTTGCCCACGCCTGGGGCTCCCAACAGGACAAAACGCCTGGGACAAGGCTGATCGGCGCCTGGATCCGAACAAACTGCATTTCCACCATGAAGCCAGGCGGCATGGTCATTTTTCGCATTCATATCAGCCAGAATGACTCCTTTTTCATTCCCCCGCTACACAAGGGTTGGCGATTTGGCATCGCGTTTTGACCCATGAAGCGCAAGCGGTCCTGGTCCGCCTTTGGTTATTGGGCAGGCCTGTAACTGCAAATGGCCCTCATGTATTGGGCGCGCTCGAATTCACTCGGGGAGGCGCAATTTTTCTGACTCAAGCTGCCCTTGAGCTGCTCCACCGACTCGTACTCGTGCTTTTCCATCCATTCGACCAAATCCCGCTCGATCACCTGGATGTGGCGGAAACCATGCCGCATCAACGTGGAACAAAGCATGGTCACATCCGCCCCGGCCAGGAGCATTTTCAACGCGTCGGCTCCGCGGTGGATGCCGCTGGTGGCCGCCAGGCTGGCCCGGATTTTTCCATGAAGAATGGCAATCCACCGCAGCGGCAGGCGCATGGCCATGGGGGTGCTCAAGAGGATGTTTGGCTCAATTTCCATTGATTCCAAATCAATGTCAGGCTGGTAAAAGCGATTGAACAAAACCAACCCGTCCGCCCCGGCCAAGTCAAACCTCCGCGCCATGTTGGCAAAATTGCTGAAAAACGGGCTTAGTTTCACGGCCACGGGAATGGCGACCACCTCCTTGACGGCTTGCAGAATCTCGATGTAGGTCATTTCCACTTCAGCGCCGGAAACCAGCGGATCCGTGGGAATATGATAGATATTCAATTCCAACGCATCCGCGCCGGCGCCCTGGATCTGCCGGGCGTACTCGATCCAACCGCCAATGGATGTTCCATTCAAACTGGCTATCACCGGCATTCGAACGGCTTTCTTTGCCTGCGCAATATGCCCAAGATACTCCTCGGGGCCGAGCCGGTAATCCGTGCAGTCGGGAAAGTAATTCAATGCTTCCGGGAAACTCTCCGTCCCCTGCTCCATTCTTTCGTGAAGCTCCAGCCGGTCAGAGCGGAATTGTTCCTCAAAAATGGAATACAACACCACCGCGCTTGCGCCGGCATCTTCCATGCGCCGGATATCATCCAATTCCTCAGACAGTGGTGAAGCGCTGACAACCAGCGGTGTCCGAAGTTTTAATCCCAGGTATTTGGTGCTCAGGTCCATAATGTTTGGGCGTCAGGATTCAGGCTTTTTTTCGGGTGCGGAGGCCGAAAGGCTGGCCGTGGGAAAAAGGGGCGACTCGGCCGCCGCATCCGCATCCCGCACATGACGTGCGGCCAGGAATTGGTAGAATTTCCACCGACGATCGGCATCCGACTGGGCGTTCGCAAAGAATTTCCGGGCTTCATCCGGTTTGGTTTTCGTGAGCATTTTAAAACGATTTTCTGAAAGCATGAAATCCTTCACCTTGGTTTTGGGCGCGTTGGAATCCAGTTGCAGGGGGTTTTCACCGCGCTCCGCCCTGCGCGGGTCAAAGCGGTACAACAGCCATTGGCCGGACTCGACCGCCAGTTTTTGCTGGCGCGCGCCCACGCCTTGGTCCAGGAGGATGCCGTGCGCGATGCAGTGGCTATAAGCGATGATCAGGGACGGGCCCGGGTAGGATTCCGCCTCCACAAAAGCCTTGAGCGTCTGCTCGTCCCTGGCCCCGAGGGCAACGCTGGCCACGTACACATTGCCGTAACTCATGGCGATCAACCCCAGGTCCTTCTTGCCGGCGGGTTTGCCGCCGGCTGCAAACTTGGCCACGGCGCCGCGGGGTGTGGCCTTGCTCATCTGCCCGCCGGTGTTGGAATACACTTCCGTGTCCAGCACCAGCACGTTCACCTTGCGTCCGCTGGCAAGGACATGGTCCAACCCGCCATAACCGATATCGTAAGCCCAGCCATCCCCGCCCACGATCCACACGCTTTTTTTGACCAGGTGTCCGGCGAGGGACAAAAGACGCCGCGCCCCGGGCGTGTCCATGAGGGTTAATTTTTTCTTCAATACCGCGACACGCTCGCGCTGCTCATGGATGCCAGCCTCATCATTTTGGACTGCGGACAAAATTTGCGCGGCCAGTTCCTCGCCAACCGCCGGAGCCAGTTGGCGGAGACAATCAGCCGCCTGTTCCGCCTGTTGGTCCAGGGACACGCGATAACCCAAACCGAACTCGGCATTGTCCTCGAACAAGGAATTGCACCAGGCCGGCCCCTGCCCCAAGGCATTGCAGGCATAAGGGGTCGTGGGCAGGTTGCCTCCGTAGATGGAGGAACAACCCGTGGCATTGGCGATTAACGCGCGGTCGCCATACAACTGGGTCAGAAGCTTGATATAGGGCGTCTCACCGCAACCAGAGCACGCGCCACTGAATTCAAACAGGGGCTGCATGATCTGTTGCGAGCGCAGCGTGGTAAGCTTGAGTGCCCTCCTGTCCATTTCTGGAAGTCCTGTGAAGAAATCCCAGTTCTCCCGTTCGGACATCCGCAGAGGTTCCTGGGGCCTCATGTTGATGGCCTTCAGGCGGCTTTCCGTCTTGCTTCGGGCAGGGCATATTTCCACGCACAACGAACAGCCCGTGCAGTCCTCAGGCGCCACTTGCAGGGTGAATTTCAAGCCCTTCCACTCAGGGAGCCGGGCGGCTGTGGATTTGAAGGTTTCGGGCGCGCTGACGAGCCGCTCCGGCGCATACACCTTGGCGCGAATGGTCGCATGCGGGCAAATAGCCACGCATTTCAGGCATTGAATGCAAAGGGATTCGTCCCAGACCGGAATGTCCTGGGCCAGGTTTCGCTTTTCATACCGGGCCGTGGCCGTGGGAAAGGTGCCGTCTGCGGGAAATGCACTCACGGGCAATTCATCGCCCAGGCCCGACGCGAGTTTCGCGAGGATGTTTTGCACAAAAGGCGGCGCATCCGGCGCCATGACCGGCTGAAGCGGGCCGGTGCCGTTCCTGGCCAGGTTTTCCAGGGGCACCGCATGTAGATGGGCCAGGGTGTTGTCCACCGCCTGCAAATTCATGTTCACCACCTCCTGTCCCTTTTTGCCGTAGGTCTTGCGGATGGATTTTTTGATCGCCTCGATCGCCTCATCCTTGGGCAGCACCCCGGAAAGCGCGAAAAAGCAAACCTGCATGATGACATTGATTCGCCCTCCCATGCCGCTTTCCCGGGCCACCCGATTGGCATTGATCACGTAAAAGGCGGCCTTTTTGGCCAGCAACGAATCCTGCACGGGCGTGGGCAGGCGAGCCCAAATCTCCTCCGGCGCATGCGGAGAGTTCAAAAGGAAAACCCCGCCCGGCTCAAGCCCGCGGAGCATTTCAAACCGGTCAAGGAAAACCGGCTGGTGGCAGGCCACAAAGTTGGCCCTGGAAATGAGGTAGGTGGACCGAATCGGAGCCGGCCCAAACCGCAGGTGAGACACGGTCATGGACCCGGATTTCTTGGAGTCGTAAACAAAATATCCCTGGGCAAAATTTTGGGTTTCCTCGCCGATGATCTTGATGGAATTTTTATTGGCCCCCACCGTGCCATCCGCACCCAGACCATAGAAAAGAGCGCGGACCACCCCGTCCGGCTCAATGGAAAAGTCCGGGTCGAAAGGCAGGCTGGTCATCGAGACATCGTCATGAATTCCAATGGTGAAATGGTTTTTGGGGGCGCCGGAAAGATTGTCCAAAACCGCCTTGACCATGGCCGGGGTGAATTCCTTGGAGGAAAGCCCATAGCGCCCGGCCACCACCACCGGCATGGACTTCAAGGGCGAACTGCCACTGGCGACAGACTCCATCAGGGAGGTCAGGCAATCCTGATACAACGGCTCCCCGGGTGCGCCCGGTTCCTTGGTGCGATCCAGCACGGCTATTTTTCTGACCCCGGGTGGAAGAGCCGCCACGAAGCGTTCCCCATCAAAGGGACGGTAAAGGCGCACTTTGACCAGACCCACTTTTTCGCCACGGGCACACAAGTGCTGCACCGTCTCGTGGGCTGCCTCGCATCCTGAACCCATCAAAACCAAAACCCGCTCGGCATCGGGCGCGCCCACATAGTCAAACAAATGATAACTGCGCCCGGTTAGAAGCGCGAACTGATCCATTGCCTTTTGAACAGCGCCGGGGCAGGAAGCGTAAAACAAATTGGCTGCCTCGCGGCCTTGAAAGTAGGCATCCGGGTTTTGGGCGGTTCCGCGCAGGACCGGGGCATCCGGTGTCAGCGCCCGCGCCCGCTGGGCCGCGATAAGCTCTTCATCCATCATCGCGCGCATCACCTCTTCATCCAATATTTCGATTTTTGAAACCTCATGGGAAGTTCTGAAACCGTCAAAGAAATGAATAAAGGGCAAACGCGACCGCAACGAGGCAGCCTGGGAGATCAGGGCAAAATCCATGGTTTCCTGCACGGAAGCCGCCCCAAGCATCGCCCACCCGGTGCTTCGGCAAGCCATGATGTCGCTGTGATCCCCGAAAATGGAAAGCGCATGGGCCGCCACCGTCCGGGCGGTGACATGAAACACCGTCGGCAATAACTCCCCGGCTATTTTGAACATATTGGGGATCATCAGGAGCAACCCTTGCGACGCAGTGAAGGTGGAACTGATAGACCCGGTCTGCAGCATGCCGTGAACGGCGCCCACCGCGCCCCCCTCGCTTTGCATCTCCACCATGGCAGGAGTGGAACCCCACAGGTTCTTTTTACCTTCGGACGCCCATTGGTCGCACCACTCAGCAATGGGTGAGGAGGGGGTGATGGGATAGATGGCCATGGCCTCATTCAGGCGAAAGGCCACATAAGCTGCGGCTTCATTGCCGTCCAAAGTCCTCCAAACGGGCTGGTTTTTCTTTTCGCCTTCGTTGCAGGGATTTAACGGCGCGCTCGGTGCGGTTTGCATATTTAGTAAATGTATTCAGCCACAAAATCTGTGTTATGGCGGTCGTACCCGACTTTGAACCCGGCTTTTTTACTGACGTGCTGCATGGCATGGTTGTCCGCCATGATAAATGCGCCAAGCCGGTCGAGCTTCTCATCGCGTCCAATCCCAACCAGGCGCTTGAGCAATTCCGTGCCGATGCCCTGTCTTTGCCAGCGGTCGCTGATCAACAGGGCAAATTCCCCGTCATTCAATCCACGGACCTTGCTCAATCGCCCAACACCCAGAATCTCCGCACGGCCATCGGACTGCTCATGCTCCACAACCAGGGCGATTTCGCGTTCGTAATCATTGAAGCAAATCCGGGTCAACCGATCGTGCGCGATGCGTTCATCCAGCTTCAATTGGGAGAAGTACCGCTGATACACGCTTTGCTCCGAGAGGGTTTTATGGAAATTCACCATCAGGGGCTCATCCTCGGGTCGGATGGGTCGCACCGTCACTGCGGTGCCGTTGCGGAGTTTCCATGCGGAGACATACTGGGCCGGGTACGGGCGAATGGCCGGCCTTGGGAGCTTGTCCGCGGGGACATCCAAAGGATGCAGGACAACGCGGGCATCCAGAGCCAGCAAGCGTTCCGGGGAAGCCAGCAGGGGATTGATGTCCATTTCCGCTATCCATGGCTGTTCCACCACCAACTGACTGAAGCGGACCAGCAGTTCATCCAGGGCGGCCAGGGGCACCGGGGACCTCCCACGCACTCCCTTGAGCGCATTGTAAATGCGGGTCTGCTCCACCATGCGCCGGGCCAGGGTGGCGTTCAATGGTGGCAGGGCCAGGGCACGGTCCTTGAAAACCTCCACCAACTGGCCCCCGCACCCAAACAACAGCACCGGGCCAAATTGCGGGTCTATGCTGCTCCCTATGATCAACTCGTAACCATCCAGCTTGATCATGGGCTGGACAGTGACTCCCAGAAAATGTTCCTCTCCCGCCTTGCTTCGCACACCTTCCGCAATCCGCTTCCAGGCCTTTCTCACATCATCCGGGGATCCCAGATTCAATTGCACCCCATTCACATCCGTCTTATGGGTGATCGTTTCAGAAAATAATTTAAGAACAACAGGGAAACCCATTTTTTGGGCCGTTTTAACCGCCTCCGCCTCGGATTTGGCCACGTGGGTTTGCACGGTGGGGATGCCGTACAGTGCAAGGATTTGCTTGGATTCAAACTCCGTGAGAAGGGTTCGTCCGGATTCCCGGACTTGCCGGATCAAGGCCTCGGCCTTGGCGGCGGTGAGCCGCGGCCATGATCCTGCACCAGAAGCGCCGGGGTTTCATACAAAGCCCTCAGGTTCTGGCTATATCGCCACATGTATTGAAAAGCCCGCGCCGCAGTGTCCGGATAGGCAAAAGTTGGAATGCCGGCATCATTCAAAATCGCCTCACCGGGGCCGGTTTCCTTCCCGCCCATCCAACTTGCCAGAATCGGCTTGGAATCCAGCCGCGCAAAGGGTTTGATCTGCTCCGCCGTGCCGGTCGGGTCGGTCATGGCCTGGGGCGTGAGGATCACCAGCACGCCATTGCAGTTCGGGTCCTGCGCCGCAATCCCGACTGCCTTGGCGTAGGTGGCGGGGCCGGCATCGCCCAGGATATCCACCGGGTTGTTCCGGCTCCAGTGCGGCGGCAGCAATTGGTTGAACGCATCATAGGTTTTCGGGGACAGTTCCGTGAGTTTGCCCCCGCTGCCAACAAGCATGTCAGTAGCCAGCACGCCGGGTCCACCCGCATTGGTGACAATGGTCAGGTTCGGGCCCAGCGGACGCGGCTGCTTCCCCAGCACCTCGGCCATGTGAAATAGCTCCGCAATGGTGTTGACACGCAAAACCCCTGCTCGCCGGAATGCAGCCTCCAACACCTCATCGCTACCCGTCAGGGAACCGGTATGGGATGCCGCCGCCTTCGCCGCCTGCTCCGTGCGGCCGGGCTTGATAATAATGATCGGCTTGGTCAGCGCCACCTCCCGCGCAGCAGACAAAAAGTCGCGGGCGTTGCCGATTGTTTCCATGTAAATCACGATGCTTTTCGTGTTCGGATCATCACCCAGGTAATAGATCAGGTCACCCCAGCTCACATCCAGCATCGAGCCCAGTGAGGCGAATGCGCTGAAACCCACATTTTCCTTGAGGCTCCAGTCAAGCACTGCGGTGCATAAAGCGCCGCTTTGGCTGAGGAACCCCACCGAGCCGGGACGGGCAATGGTGCTGGCAAATGTGGCATTCAGACCTGTGCGGGGAATCATCACGCCCAGGCAGTTGGGACCCACGATGCGCATGTTCCCGGCCCGTGCTTCGGACAGGATTTGTTGTTCAAGCCGGACGCCAGCTTCGCCAATTTCCTTGAACCCTGCGGAAATGATGACCGCCCCCTTCACTCCTGCTTCAACACATTCCCGAATGATGCCGGGAACGGTGGGCGCGGGCGTGCAAATCAAGGCCAGATCCACCTGCTCCGGCGCCTTGGCTATGTTGGGATAGGCCCTTACACACATTACCGAGGACCGCTTGGGGTTGATGGGGTAAACCACCCCGCCAAAACCTCCGCGCCCAAGATTCTGGAAAAGGGTCCTGCCTACGCTCCCCTCGTTTTCCGTGGCCCCGATCACAGCGATCACCCTGGGAGCCAGAATGGGGTGCAGGGGATGACGCCGGGCGCCAAAAACATCGTGGGCTGACTCCACCTGCGGGGGATTTTCCAGATTGGAAGCTGGCGGGGGCGAGACTGTGGGGTTATTCATGACAACGGTTTGTAACAAGACATTGTTTTGATTTCGCAAACATGGATCGCAAGCTTCCGGGCCAGCCCGGCAACTGCTTCCAAGCCAACAATGTTATTATGCCTCAACTTCGTCCAAGGGCTTGCCCGACTTTGTCCAAAAGACACCTTTTATTGCATCTCAAAAAGCATAACCGGGTGAGTTCAGGGACCGGTCAGGTGAAGGCGATAGGCCGTGGGCGACTGGCCCAGGATTTTTTTGAACATCCTGTTGAAATGCGGCAGGGACTGGAATCCCACCTCGAAGGCAATCTCGCTCACGTTCAGGTTGGGGTTGAGCAGCAGGTTCCTGGCGCGTTCCACCCGCACACGCGAAACATACTCGGTGAAATGAATCCCGGTGACTTTCTTGAACAACTTGCAGAAATAAAATGGACTGGCCCCCACGCTGGAGGCGACACGCAGAAGCGTGAGCTGCTCCATGTGGTGGGCTTGGATAAACGCCCGCGCCCTGGCCACAGCCGGGTTTTCATTATGGTGCTGCTGCATGTAGATCCGGTTGCCAAGCATCGAAAGATGCTGGGCGAAAATGCTCAACAGCTTCACAATGGAAGCATATTGCCGTGGCGGCACCACGCGCGTGCAGCTATAAAGAGTGCGGAGTTGCTCCAGCCCGGCTTCCAAACCCCATTCCCGGGCCAGGTTCACCACGCTCTCAATTTGCGCATCCGTGGCCCGCTGGCGTAACACCTGGCCGGTATGCAGAAAACCGATCTTTCTCTCCCCCATTTTGACCGGCACCGCCGTTTCACACAAACCAGCCGGGCAGATCACCGAGCCAGGCTCCTCGGCCGACTTTTGACGAAGCTCCTTCTGGATTTGTATGCAGGCGGCGCAGGACCGGCTTTTCTGCGCCAGCAAGGCGCAAAAGGGATTCTCCCCGCATCGCCCATGATGCGGCAACTGCCAGGCCGCCACGGATGTCAATGCCACCGGCAACCCCAGCGTCTGGATGAAGGACCTCTCATATTCCCGGTAAAGGTCAGATTCCTCCATCGCCCTGATCAATGGCACATCGTTGTCTTCCTCGTGATTGAAATAGGTCCCGCCATCCACATGGGTCGCCTCCAACTGCGGCGGACGGGGACTCTGTCTGAATTCAGAGATTGTCTGCACGCCAATAAAATAAGTTGTTTTAATCCCATTTGCAACTTAAATCAGTTTTTTTAACATATAAAACGGCGCGTGAAAATGCATTCCCCTTAAGCGGGGGGTTGAATGGTGCTGCTGCAGCAATGTCTGCGCGATTTTCGTCCGGGGAAAGACAATGGTTTGGAGCCGATTCCAAAAGGTCGTCCTTGCATGCCTGGGGTTGCTTTTATGAAAGGATCGAGTGAAAAGAGACCCTCTGACTTTTGCCCTCGCTTTCAAACTCCACCAAAAGCCGAACACCAAAAGCCAGAATTTCCCGCCCAGCCCTGGCTACAATTGGACCTAAAAGGATTGACCACCAGAAATCGAGGATGGAACCAACCTCTCAGTGGATGCAACAGCCGGGATTGGGGGCTGTCAAATCAGGGCTTACGTAAGGGATGCCGAGGGATAGGCCGCGAAGGATGAGCAGGGCTGCCAAACCACACACGCCCAATGGAATCATCCGGCGAAATTGCCATCGCCAAGTCATGGGCAAGAACCGTCCCCAAAGGCTGGCGCTAAACATGGCGGGCAGTGTGCCCAAGCCGAAAGCCGCCATGGCAAGGATGGCTGAAAATTCGCTTCTGGCGGCCGCCGCACCGGCCAGGGCCGCATAAACCAAGCCACAGGGCAGCAGGCCATTGAGCATGCCCATCAAAAAGAGTGACCGGTAACCTTTCACGCGCAATTGTTGGCACATGGCGGCTTTGAGCCACGCCAGACAGCGTGTCGCCACAGCCGAGGCGGATAATTTTCCTGAGAGGAAAAAGCCGGCCAAAACCGCGATTCCCAAGGCAACGGAAAGCCAGCGCTGCAAACCGATCAAATAAAAGGAACGCCCCACCAAGGCGGCAACAACGCCCAGCAGGACATAGGTAGCCATGCGCCCGCATTGGTAAAGGAGCCTGCTGAAGACAAAACGGGCGGCGGACCCTGGCGGGGTGGGCATGGCCACCATCAATGGTCCGCACATGGCCATGCAATGGACGCTGCCAAGCATGCCCAGCGCAAAGGCGAAGACGAGGCCCATGTCATTTCCTTGGGATCACGATTTTTTGTTCCATGTAATAATCCAGTCCTGCAGCATGCCAGCTTGCCTTGACCCGCCATAATCCCGAGGGCAGTCGCGAGGTGTCAATGACTTGGGGGTTTTCCTGGGGAGATTCAACCGCATAATCACGGTCCAGAAAGGGTGCCGATGGACGATAGAATTCAATTGTTCCCGTGCATTGTTGTGCCCTCTGCCTGGCGGGGATGCCGATGATGATCCGGTTTTCAACCGGGTCGTAAGCGATGCAGGCGCCACTTTCCCGTGCCCGTAGCGTGCTTTCCAATCGGTTCTGATAAACCATTTCCTGTTCATAATAGTCATCACTCACCAGGTACTCGCGGTGTGTGGCGGCGATGATGATGACGGTGGTGATGCCGCAAAAAAACAGGATGAAGGCAAGGATGATCCCAACAGGCCAGAGGATGATTTTGGTTTTCATGAGTGAAGCCCGTTTAATGGCGGGGACCGATAAAAGATGTCTCCAGTGTTTCAATTTCCCTTCCGCTTGAATAAACCCCCAACACAAGCGGAGTGACACCTGATTTCATGGCATCCGGGTTGAGTTCGATCAACACGGAATATTCCGAAAGCATTTGTGGAGGGACGGTCAAGCCACCCCGCCCGACGACCGTGAGACTGCCGGCAGGCTTTTCCAGGCGCAGATCAACCTGCATTGGCTGGGAGGTTTTGTTGATAAGACGCAAGGTGTAAAGGTTGCTGTAGTGGCCGTCAGGCATTTGCTGAAACAAGGCCCCGGGCGCCCGCAGCAGGGTGGCTTGGACATCCGATCGAAGGAACACCATCAAACCAAGAACCAAGCTCAGGATGAGAAGCAGAACGACATAGCCAGCCAAGCGCGGGGTGAATTGCAATCGTTCACCACGTTCAATTCCATTGAGCGAGGCATAGCGGATCAACCCACCCGGACGTCCGGTCCTTGCCATCACCTCGTTACAGGCATCAATGCAAGCGGTGCAGTGGACGCATTCCATTTGAGTGCCGTTGCGGATGTCAATGCCCGTGGGACAAACGGCCACGCATTGGTTGCAGGCAACGCAATCCCCCAGGCCGGCCGCCTGCCGATCATCCGGACCTTGATCCCGGCGGAGGTGCCCGCGCTTTTCGCCCCGCTTGTGGTCGTATGCCACCACGATGGAGTTTTCATCCAGCAAAACGGATTGAAACCGCCCGTAGGGGCAGATGAAAGTACAAGCCTGCTCACGGAACCGGGCAAAGATTCCGTAAAACAGCAAGGTGAATGCGACCATGAAACCCAGGCCAACCCAATGCTTGGAGGGGGGATCAGTGACGAGGTGGAGCACCTCCCGCCAGCCGATGATGTAGGTGAGGAGGATATGGCCCACGAGAAAGGAAACCACCAGAAACAGGGCATGCTTGAGGATTTTTCTGGCCATCTTGGAACTGGTCCAGGGCGCTTGGTTGAGAACCCTCTGCTGATGGGCATCCCCCTCAATCCAATACTCGATTTTTCGGAAGACCATTTCCATGATCACCGTTTGCGGACAGGCCCAACCGCACCAAACCCGCCCGAAAGCGGCCGTGAAAACCACAAGGCTGGTCAGCAGTACCAGAATGGCGATGGCAAAAAGGATCATATCTTGCGGCCAAAAAACCTGGCCCAAGACAACAAACTTGCGTTCGACCACATTCACCAGCAGGAGTGGGTTGCCGTGGATGGTGATGAAGGGACCGGCCAGCATGACCGCCAACAGGACCCAGCTAAGGCGGGTGCGCCAGCGGTAAAACCGTCCGTGGACCTTGCGCGGGTAGAGCCAGCGTCGGCGGCCCTCCTTGTCCGCCGTGGCAAGGTGATCCCGGAAATCGGATTCATCGGCGCTTTGCAGCGCCTTGGTTTTGTCCTTGGCCGGTTTGGTGTCGTTTAAAAGCTCGGGAGGCATGGATTTGATAAAGAAAGAGTCACGGGTGCCTGTGCCAGTCACTCAAATTGGTTGGGCGCGGCGGCTGCCGGGGCCTGGTTTTCCGGCGGTTTGCCTGGCGTGGCCAGCTTGGCACCGCGCAGGGTATAGATGAAACTAGCCACGGAATAAACCTCATCCGGCTTGAGGGAGTTTTTCCAGGTGAT
>DAIDJC010000018.1 GCA_027451565.1 Limisphaerales bacterium
GTTTGATTTAGTGAACGCAACCTAGTCGGAGATGGAGAGGTCATCCGATTTTCAACCCGACTGATTCCAAGATTCAGGGGCCAGTGGCACCAGTTGGGAGGGAGTCTCATTTCGGCTGATAAACCCGGTTGGCCCTGAGAAAGGAAAAACATGAAAATCAGAATCGCAGTCTTGACCCTTGCAATCGCTTGCAACTTCATCCGCCTTGATTCCGCCTTCGCGCAACTAGTGTAGTGTCCCTCAAGTCAATTTAAGTATCTGCGGCCAATTTCTCGCGTGCACGTTGGATTTTTTCCAAGATTTCGGCTCCCTTGGCCCTCCACTCATAGCGCACAGGATTGAGATTTCGCTCGGCCAAATACCCGAGGATGGCTTCGGTGAGCTGATTTGTGCTGGTGAAGCTTCCATCCCGAACAACATCCTCGCTCAGATCTCGGAAAAACCTCTCGACCAGGTTCATCCAGGAACTGCTGGTTGGGGTGAAATGGAGATGGATGCGCGGATGCTTGGACAGCCAAGCTCTGACCTTTGGGTGTCTGTGCGTCGAATAATTGTCAACAATCAGATGCAAGTCCACCTGTTGCGGGGTTTCCGCGTCCAAAAGCTTCAGGAATTGCAGCCATTCCTTGTGGGTGTGCCGCAGTTTGGTCTGGCTGAGAATCTTCCCGTCCAAATAGGACAAGGCGGCAAATAGCGTTACCGTGCCGTGGCGGATGTAATCGTGTGTCCGGGTCCGGACATGGCCAACCCCCAGCGGCAGGCCGGGTTGGGTTCTTTCCAGAGCCTGACATTGACTCTTTTCATCACAGCATAAAACCAAGGCCTTTTCAGGAGGCGATAAATACAGGCCGATGATGTCCCAGAACTTTGCCTCAAACTGCGGGTCGTTCGACAGTTTGAATGTCCGGGTTTGATACGGCTTCAGGTCATTGCGGCTCCATATCTGTTGAACGCGCGTCTTGGACACCTGCGCATGGCGGGCCATGCTCCGCACGCTCCACCGGTTCCGGTTCTTGGGCGGGCGGGTCGCTTCCGTAAGAATCGTGTTCAGCTTGTCTTCCGAGATGGTTCCCGGACGCCCGCTTCTGGGCGCATCGGTCAAACCGGCCATTCCGGATTTGGAAAACCGTGTGCGCCACTTGCACACCGTTGGCTCGGATATGTCCAATTCGGAGGCGATCTCATCGTTCGGATGATCATGCGCCGCCAGCAAAATGATCCGGGCACGCATCATTTCGGCCCGGGAGGCAGACATGGATCGCAATAGGCGTTCAAACTCCTGTCGCTGGGGTTCGGTCAGTTCGATTCGGGGGGCAATGCGCGGCATGCCACTGAGATTACCACACCAAGTCGCAAACGCAAGTATTATTAAACGGACTTGAGGGACACTACACTAGAGCGCAGCACCCAGTTGAGGTTTGGCTTTAACATTGTATCCGGATCCATCGCAGGGAACCGGGGTTCACCTGGAAGAGAAAATTGCCACTGCCCGTGGACTTCCACAATCGGCTGGACCGGGTCTCCGTCCGGGACGTATCCGCTGCGGATAATTCTTCCAGTGATAAGGGTGGGCTTGACTGGGTTATTATCCTGGCTTGGAACCGCAAAGGCCAGTTCTTTTCCCTCAAATTGCGAGAGGAGCCATGCCTGGGTTGCGGGTGAATGGTGGAAATTTTGTTCCAATATTTCAAATGGATGCCGGCCTGTGGAATCGCGCAAAATAACAGAATCAGGCTCTGTTTGGGAACTGGCGCCGAAGTATTCAACGCGGTTGTCACCTGATTTCAAATGCATTTGGAAAACATCCCGCACCAGTGCAAGGTTTTGGTTGTACACGGTCAGGGAAAGGTTTGCGTGCACCAGCGGTGCAGCAAGGCCCAACATGCAGGAAAAAAGGAGTAATTTCATGGAGGCAAATGCAGCCGGGCTGGATTATCCGGCATTTTCCAGCGGTAGGGCGGATATCTGGAGCATGCGTTCAATCGGGTGGCGGGCTTTTTCCAGGATTGCTTGCGGCAATTCCACCCGGGGGTGCAGGTCCCGCAGGCAGTTTCGGACTTTTTCAAGCGTGTTCATTTTCATGTATTTGCACTCGCTGCAGCGGCAGGGGTCTCCGGGCATCTTCATCACATCCTGGACAGGCGCACACAAAAACTCCTTGTCCGGGCACGCTTTCTTCATGCGGTGCAGAATTCCTGACTCCGTGACGATGATGAATTGCCGGGCGTGATGGTTGCGGCAGTAGGTGATCATTTTTTCAGTGGAACAGACTGCGTCAGCGAGGTCCCGCACGGCTTTCACACTTTCAGGGTGCACCACCACGGGGGAGCCTGGATATTCACGTTTTGCAGCCATGACTTGTTCCAATTGAAATTCCACATGGGCGTAGCAGTTGCCTCTCCATAAAGTCATGGGACGTCCGGTTTGTTCCATCACCCATTGCCCCAAATTTTCATCTGGCACAAAAAGAAGGTCCCTGTCCTTTGGGGCGGCTTTTACGATCCGCTCTGCGTTGCCGCTGGTCACAATCACATCGCTGAGCGCTTTAACCTCGGCGCTGCAGTTGATATAAGCAATGGTCCAGAACCTTGGGTTTGATTTTTGCAGCGCCGCGAGGTCGGATGCCGGGCAGCTTTCCTCCAGCGAACAGCCCGCGTCGCGATCAGGCAACACCACCAGCCTGCCCGGGTTCAAAATCTTGGCTGTTTCGGCCATAAAGTGAACACCGCAAAAGACGATAACCTCCGCTTCCGTCCGAGCCGCCTCCTGGGATAAACCAAGGGAATCACCCACAAAATCAGCCACGTCCTGAATTTCGGGCACTTGGTAGTTGTGGGCCAGAATGACGGCATTTCTTTCCTTTTTCAGGCGTGCGATTTCCCCAGCCAGGCTATCAAACGCCCTGGCGTCCAATTTCGGGCGGGGGCTGATTTCAGCAAGATTCATTCGGTAAAGTTTACCCCCGGTTTTTCAGACAGTCAAACTACTCCATCCACGAGCAAAATATCCTGTGGCGTCAAGCGCTGCCATTGGCCCAAGGGGATATGAAACACCTCAAAATTTCCGATGCGCACGCGTATGAGCCGCAGGGTGGGGTGCCCGATCTGGGCCGTCATTCGCCGCACCTGCCGGTTTTTACCTTCCGTCAATATCATGCCAATCCAAGTGTCTGGTATGCTTTTTCGCACGCGTATGGGGGGAATCCGCGGTTCCAGCTGGGGTTGCGGGTCTAGCCGCCACGCCCGGCAGGGCTTGGTTTTTTCCCCTTGAATGAACAGCCCCGCCTCTAATTGTGCCAGGGAAACATTGGTGGGTGTTCCTTCCACCTGCACCCAATATTCCCGGCCATGGCCCCTGCGTGGATTGAGCAAACGATCGTTCCATGCAGGCTCATCGCTTAGCAATAAAAGTCCCTCGGAATCGGCATCCAAACGACCGATTGGATACACCCTGGGCGGAAACCCGAATGAAGAAAGGGTTTTGTGAGGGGACCCATCCGTGGTGAATTGGGACAGTACCCCATAAGGCTTGTGAAACGCTATCAACATGTGCGCTGGAATGTGGTTAATGGAATTCCGGCAACCCGTCAACAGCTGATTCAAGCTTGGGGTCTCGATTTTCCCGCGCGGCCAATTGCCGCAGGCTGAAGCTGTCAAATGGCGTTCCCGGGAAGATGGTAAAAATCCTCCCAAACCGGGTCCTTTGTTAAAACCTCCAATCTTCGCCTTATCTTCAAGCCTAAGCTGAGTCCAAGGTTTGACTCCTCGTCATTCCCGTTTATCGTGGGCATGTGTTTGAACTGGTTTCTGAATATGGGCCTGCAGGCGATCAGCCGGAGGCCATTGACAAGCTTGTTGAGGGCATCAAGGCTGGTGTGAAGCACCAAACCCTTCTGGGGGTCACTGGCTCGGGCAAAACCTTCACAATCGCCAATGTCATCCAAAAGGTGAACAAGCCGGTGCTGGTGATTTCCCACAATAAAACCCTTGCCGCACAACTTTATGCCGAGTTCAAGGGCTTTTTCCCGCGAAATGCTGTCGAGTATTTCGTGAGTTACTTTGATTTTTATCAACCCGAGGCCTACATACCCAGGACGGACACATTCATAGAAAAAGATTCCAGCGTGAATGAGGAGATTGAGCGTCTGCGTCTTTCTGCGATGAGTTCCTTATTTTCGCGAAGGGACGTGGTGGTGGTGGCCAGTGTCTCCTGCATTTACGGAATTGGCAGCAGGGAGGATTACGAGGCGCTGGTGATTGCCCTTCATGAGGGACAGGAAATGGCCCGGGAGCAATTGCTTTCCCGGTTGGTGGACCTGCAATATTCCCGAAATGAGGTGGCCTTTGAGCGGGGGCATTTCAGGGTGCGCGGCGACACGGTTGAGGTGCGGCCAGCGGGACGCGAGGATGGCCTGCGCATCGAATTTTTTGGCGAAACCATCGAACGCCTGAGCCGGTTTGAGCCTCTTACGGGCAAACGCATGGATTCCATGAAGGCGGAGATGATTTTTCCGGCAAAACAATTTGTCACCACCGGCGACAAAATGAAAAGAGCCGCAACAGCCATCCGCGAGGAATTGCGGCAGCGCATCGTGGAATTTGAGCGGGATGGAAAACTTCTCGAGGCGCAACGCATTAAGATGCGCACGGAGTTTGACTTGGAAATGATGGAGGAAATGGGATTCTGCTCGGGAATAGAAAATTACTCCCGGCATATTGCCAACCGGCCCCCAGGATCGCGTCCCACCACGCTTTTTGACTTTTTCCCGGATGATTACCTGCTCGTGATTGACGAGTCGCATGTGACTATTCCTCAGATTGGGGGGATGTATGAGGGAGACAAATCCCGAAAAACCGTATTAGTGGACCATGGATTCCGCCTGCCAAGCGCCTTGGATAACCGGCCAGTGAACTTTCTGGAATTCCAAGCAATGCAAAACCAGACCGTGTATGTGAGCGCCACGCCCTCGACACGGGAAATGGGCTGGTCCCGAGGTCATATCGTGGAATTGGTGGTCCGCCCAACCGGGTTGTTGGATCCCGAGGTGACTGTCAAGCCTTTGAAGGGACAGATAGACGATTTGATCGAGGAAATCCGCCAGCGCTCTGAAAAGAAGGAGCGCACACTGGTCACCACCCTCACCAAGCGAACAGCGGAAGAGCTTGCGGATTATCTTCGGGATATTGGGGTGAATGTGCGGTATTTGCATAGTGAAATAGACGCCATAGAGCGAGTGGAGATTCTAAGGGCTTTGAGGAAAGGAGAATTTGACGTTTTGATAGGCATCAACCTTTTACGGGAGGGATTGGATTTGCCGGAGGTTTCGTTGGTGGCTATTTTGGACGCGGACAAGGAGGGATTTTTGCGCAGTGAGACGAGCCTGATTCAGACTGCGGGGCGCGCGGCCCGCCATTTGCATGGGAAAGTCATACTTTATGCGGATGTGCTCACCGAAAGCATCAGGAGATTCATGGCAGTGACAGCCCAACGGCGTCAGCGGCAGTTGGACTATAACCGAGATCATGGCATCACCCCCCGCAGTGTCCAGAGGGCTGTGGAACAAAGCTTGGCGGTTTATCAATCCACACGGGAGGAAGCGGCTGGTATCCTTAAAGATTCGAAACTGGACCTGGATTACACCGCCACACTTCAGGAGCTTGAGGCTGGGATGGTTCAGGCCGCCGCTGACCTGGAGTTTGAAAAGGCGGCATTGCTGCGGGACCAAATCAAGGAACTTAAGCATCTTGTGAATGGTGATCCTGCACCGAAGAAGGCCGCTGGAGTGCAGTATCGAAAGCCCCGGCGGAGTCGCAAATAGGAAATCACATGAAATCCAATTTGCGCATCAGCTTTGACTTCGAGCATGAACTATGGGGCCGCGGCCTGACACGGGTCGCCGGAGTGGATGAAGCCGGGCGCGGACCCTTGGCCGGGCCGGTGGTGGCGGCTGCCGTGGTGCTGCCCATCGCTTGGGGCCGGGCCGGTTTGCCCAGGGAACTTGAAGGCTTGAACGATTCCAAGGTTCTTTCCGAGGCCCGGCGCGAGGCCCTGTATGATTTTCTTACCGGATCCAAAGCGGTGGCATTTGCAATTCAGGCCATGGATCATTTGGTGATTGACCGGATCAATATCCTGGAAGCAACACATTTGGCCATGAATGAAGCCTTGGACTTGATGCTGCCTTCGCCGACATTTGCCTTGGTGGATGGGCTTCCGGTAAAATCGCTTCGCATTCCGCACCAAGCGGTGGTTAAGGGAGATGCCTTGAGCTACTCAATAGCCGCGGCCAGCGTGCTGGCTAAAGTGACGCGTGACAGGATTATGAAGGAACTGGACCGACAATATCCGGGGTATGGGTTGGGCCTGCACAAGGGGTATGGCACAGCCCAGCATCGCGCTGCCTTGTCCCGCCTTGGACCCTGTGCAATTCACCGCCAATCATTTGGCCCAGTGGCTCAGGCTCTTGGACGCCATCCCGTTTCCTCGCACATCCCATGAATCCCAAAGGACTGAGGATTCAATAAGCAAATTTTTTCCAGCGGGGGATACATCCCCCATCCTTGGGAAGGCAGGGTGGCCCGGGTAAAATTTGGAAAAACCTTGTCCAAGGCCAATCCTTTGGTCGTATCAAGCACGATTTCATTCTTTTTCTTCATCTTCCATTTCAGTTCAATGTGCGTGTGAGTTGGCTGGCAATAACCGGATTCAAATGGCTTGTGAGAACCAGGCCAGAACATCTTCGACGGGGAATGATGGGCGAAAGAGCCGCCAAAAAATTTCTCAAACGCGCTGGCATGAGGTTTCTCACGGCCAATTTTCGTTCGTCCCGGGGCGAGATTGACCTGGTGTTTCGGGACGGAGATTGTCTCGTCTTTGTTGAGGTTAAAACACGCTCCCGGGAGGATTGGACCCGGCCCGCCGCCGCTGTGGACGCGGCCAAGAAATTGCATCTAAGCCAAACCGCCTTGGATTACCTCAAACTTCTGAAGAATCCGCGCGTGGCATTTCGCTTTGACATTGTGGAGGTGTTGCTTCATCAGGACCGGGTGGCTGAGGTGCGGCATCTTTCCAATGCTTTTCCCCTGTCCAGACCCCATCGCTATGCCTGAGATTAGGGCCGGGCGTTTGAAATGGTGCATTTCAAATTTCCCTGGCTTGCGCCTTCAGGCAAGGCTTGGCCGGAAACCCCGGAATGTTTCGTGCGTGGTAAATTAATTTTCAGCCTGTATTCTCTCGGCTACATTTCTGGTCGCACGGGCAATTGAATCAATGAGAAAAGAATTGAACCTCATCTTATGATGCAGATGATTTTTCCCTCCACCTTGTGGATGGCGGTTTTGGCGGGGTTTGCCTGGTTGTCTGCCGGGGCTCAAGAACCAGGCGACCTGCCGCGCTTGGACGAGGCGCTTGCAGGTCCGCTCCAAAAACTTGCCGCCGACAGCAATCGAACCTGGGTCTATGTGCCTGCCGACGCAGGCCTCGGAACCAACAGGCAGGTTTGGACGTGGCCGATCAACCTGAGTTGCGTGGGTATGGCTTCGGATGGCTATCAGGCTGTCTTGGTGGCGCCCGATAAATTATTGACTTGCGCCCATTACGGTGGCGAAAAGGGTCAGACCATTCGGTTTCGCGATACAAACGGTGTGCCTTGGGTGGCAAGGGTGGCGAGGGTCGTCAATGTTTCCGGGGATTTGTGCCTCTCCATTTTAAGCAACCGCGCGCCGACAACCATCCTTCTTCCTGCTTTGTTTCCTCCCGATGCCCCGGAGTACCTGCCTCACCGGGACTGGACCGGTCTGCCTGCATTCTGGCTTCATAAAAATGGAATTCATGGCGTACCCGGCGGGACAATTCAATACGAGCCTGTTTTCCAGTATGTTCAAGCGCACGCAGCCAGCGGCCAGAACGCATGGATGCAGGTGCGTCACAATGGGTGGGGGCCATTTGGAAATGGTTCATCGGCCACGGGCGGGGATTCCGGCAGCCCTGCCTTCATGGATTTTTCCAACACGCCGGTTGTTTTGTTTGCCACCACCGCACCGGGTGATGCCACCGGCGAGTTTATCAGTGATCCAGCCATCTTTTCCGCCATGGCCACCAAAGGCCTGACCAATCAAATGAATGTTCTGGATTTGCGCGGCTTTCATCGCTATGCAGGAGAAGCTCTGTTATTCAATCCTCCTGGTGATTGAGGAAAAAAAGCCCTGTATAAACTTTGGGATCAACCAAGACTCCTTCCCCGGATCGTTTTTTTAACCAGGCGTTAATGGATTTCACTGGAACCTCATGCACCAGGATGTTTTCAGACCCCACACCACCACCAGTTCCAACCCGGCGCAAACCTGTGGCTTTAAAAAGTGTAACCCGTTCGGTGGTGATTCCGCTGCACGCGGCCCCGGTGCATAAAGGAGTCATGTGCTCGGCAGAATAGCCGGTTTCCTCCATCAGTTCGCGGTTTGCGGCGGATGCATGGGATTCATCCTCATGGCCGGATTCATCGCCAATAATTCCCGCAGGCAATTCCAAGGTGAAGGCGTGAACGGGAATGCGGTATTGTTCCACAAGCAAAACCTTGTCCTCTGCCGTGAGTGCCAGAATCAAGGCCGCGCCTGTGGCACCGACCCGGTCCACATATTCCCAGTGCCCTTCCCGAATCAGTTTTAAAAAAGTGCTGGAATGAAGCGTGACCGGGGGCGGGAGTTGGGGGGGGTGGTTTGACATGGATGATAATGATGGTTTTAAAGGCGATTTGGCAACGTTGAGGCATCTCCGCGGCAGGATCAGGTAACCGGGTCAATGCTGGCCACCGGCTTGTAATCTCGAGGCCAGTTGGTTTTCGTGCAAAAGAATTTCTGGCCCGGCGGCGCCCGACAATTGATTGTTTTACAAAATCCAAAGGCCCTTTCATTTTCGGACCGGGCAGCCTGCATGGCGGACCGGCTTGATAATGATACCCATTCGAAAAATCCTGGCAACCTTGCCCCAGGGAGAATCACCCTCATGCAAACCACTCGATGAACCGTAAAAAAGGCCCGACTTATCCATTTTGGCAAGGCTTGTATGAATCAGGCCCCCCGCGTGGCAGGCAAAAAAAGTCAAGAGCATGATTTTTCAATGGATTCCTGCGCCTCCGGCCAATGTCGCGGGAGTCTGCCTGTGAAGGGATGGGACCCAAATAGAACATCGGTTATGCCCAACCCTTCTGTTCCGGGCAGCCATGCAGCCACGAATGCCTGGCTTTGGTTTAGGGCCTGGCCCAGAATCAGAGGCCTACCCGAGAATAAAATGGTGACCACCGGCGAACCGGTCTGGCGGGCACGAGTTACGATTTCATGATCTTGCGGGGAAAGAGCGGGCTGTTGCCTGTCACCTTTCATTTCAGCGTAAGGTTTTTCGCCTAAAACCACCACCACCACATCCGGATGGCCCAGGTTTGAGGCGTCCGGTGAATAAAAAATGTCCGCGCCGTGAGGAGCTTTCTGGCGCAGGGCGCTGAGTAGGGTGGTGCCGCCGCTGATGATATTGCCGTGTCCTCCCTGCCAATCCATGGTCCATCCGCCGCATTGGATTCCAAGGTCGTCCGCAGCATTCCCAACCACCGCGATGTTTTGCAATGAGTTGGCAAGTGGCAGGAGCTGGTTCTTGTTCTTGATCAGCACAAGTGATTGACGAACACAATGGCGAGCTGCATCCCGATGAGCTGGGCATCCAACGAATTCAATCAAGCTTGGGTGAGGAATATCTTCATCAAAAAGTCCCATGGCCAGCTTCACTCGTAATATTCGACGCACGGCATCATCTATGCGGGATTCAGGCACCGCGCCGGCCCTGGCCAAATCAAGTAGGTGCCGAATGAAATCCAGATAATTGTTGGGCTTGTCCGGTCCATTGGGGATCATGACCATGTCCAATCCAGCCATTATGGACAATTCCACCGCATTTTTATAGTCCGTGGTGATTTGGTCAATAGCTGCCCAATCTGAAACAAGAAATCCCAGGAACCCCAATTCCCCCTTTAAAACATCAGTCAATAGGTGCTTATGGCAATGCAATTTGGTGCCCTGCCAACTGTTATAGGAAACCATAATGGAGCCGACGCCGGCCTGAATGGCAGCCTTGTAGGGTGGCAGAAAAAGAGCGCGCAAAGCCGCTTCATCCAGGGTGACATCACCCTGGTCAATACCTTGAGAAGTGCCACCATCGCCTATGAAATGTTTCGCGCAGGCCAGAATGGATAAGGGGCTGGGGGAGAGTGATTCTCCCTGCAAACCCAAGACCGCAGCCTGACCAAGCTGGCTGACAAGGTCAGTCTTGTCCCCATACCCCTCATAAGTCCGTCCCCAGCTTGGGTTCAATGGAACCGCAACACATGGCGAAAAGGCCCAACGAATGCCAGTGGCAGCCATTTCCCTGGCGGTAATTTGTGCAGCAAGGCGCACCAACCCCGGATTTCCAGAGGCCCCCAGCCCTATCTGGTGTGGAAAAATCACAGCGCCATCCACGTTGTTATGCCCGTGAACAGCATCAATGCCATAAAGAAGGGGAATTTTCAGGCGCGTCTGAAGTGCCTGGGATTTGAATTGCAACACAAAGTCCAGCCAGGCTTTTGGAGAACTGCCCTGGTCCGGGTCCGAATTGCCTCCGCTCAAAACGGACCCCAATCCCAGTCTACGCACATCCTCCTTGTCCTTGAGGGCAGCCGAATCCACTTGAACCATTTGGCCAACCTTTTCCTCAAGGGTCATTTTTTCGAGCAATTGGTTGGCAGCCTCAGTGAATTGGGAGAGGTCTGTGGGCCGGCAGGACTCGGTTTCAGATGCGGCAAACATTCCTGGGTTGTGGGAGGTATGCATGATCAGGGCTGCTGGGGTTGTTTTTTGAGGTCGTCTAAAATGGGTCCCAAGATAGTGGCAAAAACGTGGGCCTGGCGCATGAACCCAAGGTCATTGGGATGACTTCCATCCGTGGTGCCTTCTCCATCGTCGCCAAGAAGTTGATCTCCGGGAATGTAATGGATGTTTGTAAAACCAGCCACCTTGAGCCGATTGTAAGCGGCTTTGAGTTCAGCGCGGTCTTTCAAATGGTAATATTCCATCTGGCCTTCGATGAACAGCGCTGCTGGCATGGTGCGATCCTCCACCAGAACAATAGGAGTCGAGGGGTGGTGTTGTCTCAGAATTTTAACGAAAGGCTCCACCCGGGCGCGAATTTCATCGGCCACCATGTTGGGCAGGCAATCCAGGACATAAATGGAAGGATCCAGTTCCGCCAGCAGACGAGCCATTTCAGGTTCCATTTTGCCGTTGCCGGAGAACCCCAGGTTTATGACGGGCCAGTCGAATTGCCTTTGAAGAATGGCGCTATGGACCATGCCGGGGCGGGAAGCTGCGAGGCCTTGCAGGATGGAGGTTCCATAAAACACAATTGGTTTTCGTGTGCCAGACCCCCATGGCGGAGCCTGTTGCAAAAGCGAACCGGAGGGCACGCCTAATTCGCCAGATTGTATGCCATTATAAAGCGGAAGGTAGAGCAGGTATTGCCGTTTTCCGGGTTCTAGTCCGCTCACAAGTTCTTGATCGTTTGTCTGGCCTTGGGGTTGACCCACAGCCAGCCAGCGCCAGCCAGCCTCGGTTTTGACATAAAGGTCCAACCCACTTTTGGCAATCGCGGTGGAGTTGGGCAAATACAGCCAGGATTGCGTCAGGGACCAGCGGACATGAATCTCTGTGGCATTACTCACGAAGCGGACGCACAATCCGGCAGAACAGTGGGACAGGTCCCAGACGGGATCCCGGACAACACCCTTGGTGTCGGCAGGTAAACGGTCGTACGGGCTCAAGGTGTTTGTCCAACCTTTTCCTTCAACCCCAAGTGTTTGAAAATCAGTCCATTGTAATGTTGTTGGTGAACCTGCGCCTTTTGCTCCCAGGGAAATCAACAATGCCAATATCGCCAAGGAAACCCCCAGAACGAACGGCGATCTATGCAGTTTATGACACGCAAATGGACGCCAGGACATTGGAATAGTTGAAAACATGGGGAATAGCATGGGCGATGCGGGAAAGACTGGCTTGTCCCCTCTTTTGACGACAATACAAAACGGCCATCTTGATTTAATTTGAGTCCATCAGCATGACCGTTAAGCAAAGTCCTTGTAGAGGTTGGGCGGCGATGTCGTGCTTGGATGCTAAAATGTTGAGTCGCACACGTATTATTTGTCTTCGTCGTTTGGCAGGGCCTTGCCATGGGATATGCGTCATGGCTGCAGCGGCTATGTTGGCAGGATGCGGGCGGGCGGGAAAGGATTTACCGGGCCAGTCGGCCACTCAGTCTGGCGCTTCCCAAACCACTGCGGCTGCAGCAAGTGCGCAGCCTATATCGCCCGAAATGCCCAATCTGCCAACCTCAGTTCCGGCGGTGGCGGCGGGTGGGGCAGACCTGCGGGCATTAAATCATGCCTATGTGGGTTGGATCGTGAGAACGCATCAAAGGCCTAAAACTTTTGAAGAATTTATGGCGGTGTCGGGCATGACCGTTCCGCCGCCGCCGCCTGGCAGGAAATACGTGATTGATCATGCTGGATTCATCGCATTGAAATAATGGATTTCCACGATTTGAAATAAAATGAAAACGGCCAATATACATCCACGGACAGGGCCAAAAATAGCCTTCACCCTCATTGAACTATTGGTGGTTATTGCCATCATCGCCATTCTGGCGGCGATGCTGCTTCCGGCGCTGGCCAGCGCCAAGGCCAAGGCGCAACGCATCCAGTGCACCTCCCAAGTCAAGCAATTGGATTTGGGCATGATGATGTTTCCCAATGACAACAATGGAATGTTTCCTCCAGGCGCATGGCAGGGGTCGTCAAGCGATCTGACATGGGATTGCTGGCTGAACAATTACATTGGCGGAAACGCCCCTCAACAAGACATGTCCGGCGGAGTGTTCGTCAGCGCTGATGATCCTGCAAGCATTGTCGAGGCTCAATCCCTGGGCTTTGCCGTGGCGCCAAAGATTCTCACCTGTCCTGCAGATCAATTTCCGAAAGTGAGTTGGATGACCGGGCCGCCCACTTTTGCAACGCGTACTTACGCAATGAATGCCGCCGGCGCCACATGGGGAACTTTTGTCCAGGTCAATGATGATCGCCGCAGCTACCCATTGCCAAATTTGGAGCAAGCCGGAGCCCATGGGGTGGGAATATATTGGACCGACAATAAAGGAGGAAATGATCCGGATTGGAACGCCGCCGGATATAAAACCACCGTGGTGAATGATCCCGCGGGAACAATCCTCCTGACAGAGGACGCATCCAGCCAGGATTGTGCAGGGAATGTCTGGCCAAGTGTATGTTGCGGACCCCAGACCAGCGACGGAGGGTCAGGTGGGTGGGGAAACCTGTACCAAACTGATTTGAAGGCCCCACTCAGCACCGCAACCCTTGCAACCGGGGGTTACAGCGAAGGAATGCTTTTATACAAAGCCCATAGCTACCGTTTCAATTATGCGTTTACCGATGGGCATGTGGAAGCCCTCAAGATTGAGCAAACGACCGGATCGGGAACCTTGACCGCCCCGCGGGGCATGTGGACAGTAATCCAGGGGGATTAAAGCGAACAGGTTCCCTGGAGCTGTTTTGGATGAACCGTGTCACGAATTTTGAGGACATGCCATGTGTTCCCACTTGTGCTAGTTTGAAATCATTCACACACAATATTTTGATTCCGCAAGATCGGAGCTTGGATTTGTTGATCCCATTTGGAGCGCTGTTTGGGAAGACGGGGATGAGTCAAGCAGAGCAACTATTTTTATTGGTCAAACACCAACTAGCTGTGATTCCAGAGAAAGTCTGGTGGAAAAAATGAATTTGAATCCGTGGCAAATTTTAAACCCCAATAAATCATCATGAAAAAACTCAAAAGAATAAAAACATTAACCTTTGCGTTTCTGACAGCCCTTTCGGTCGCTGGAACGGCGCAAATTGCAAAGTCGCAGACAACCCTCACGGGAACTTACACTCAAACATTTGCGACCGGCGGCATCACCACCAATTTTGCCGGAACCGGCAGCGTGGCAGGCTGGGAATACTGGTATGGGATCTTTGGCAACACCATGATGACCAACGACGTGAGCATGGACGTGGGTGGAGACCCTGCCTCCGGTTCATTGGAAGTGAGTTTGCCATTTGGAGCAAGTGGAAACCAACAGACCTTCTTCGGATCGTTTGATGACCAATATGGTTATGACTTTTCTGAGACAGCAAACGGTTTAAATTACAGCAACATCACTTTTTATGTTCGGGTCGCCAGCGGAACGCAGCCAGACTCATCGGGTGGATTTGGCCAGTTGGCGGTGGGATTCTACCAGACCGGAACATTCGGATCGGTTGAGATTCCAGGAGCTGCCTCAAACAGTTGGGTGCAACTCTCTGTGCCGATTGACAAAACCAAAAGTGGCATCAATTCGGTGGGGGCTTTTCTTTTTGATTACAATTCCTATGGAGGTTATCCCACAAACCCCATTACCTTCTGGCTGGACAATGTGTCTTTGAATTACGGCGGCCCTCCTCCTGCGCCTCCTACTTTAAGTCTTGAGAAGCCCCAGCCTGGCTTGAATGTCATTGACAGCTCGCCGGGAACCTATGATCGGGAAAGTATTATGTCGCAAAATACAAGCGCTTATTCGTGGGTTGGCGCATCCAGCCCTGTGACGTACTCTTTTACTATCAAAAACTATCCGGTAAATCAACCGAGCGTTGCTGCCCAGATGTTTTTGATTGCGGGCAATCCAGCCATTCCGAGCTATGAAACTGCACCCGACTACAATGAATCCAACGTGGTTTTGTTTGTGGTGACTGGGAATGCGACCAACGCAAACGGCAATTTCTACTATAAAGCATTCGAGGGCAACGGGAATAACATGATTTATGGCAATGCTCCATACACAAATGCGCCCGGCACAGGCTCGACCAATTTTGGTTCAGGAAGCCTGGGGTCTGTCACCAACACAGGCGTTCTTGGAACATGGAGTATGACTTTCAGCCAGAACACGAACATCACACTCACTGCTCCTGATGGTGCCACTGCCAACTATACCATGAACGGTTACGATGCCTCAGCATTTGCTGGCGCAAACGGGTTTGTGGTCATGCTCGGAAGCCAGCCGGACAATTCCGCAGCGATTGGAACCCGGGTGGTTTATAGTCAAATTCAAGTTCAAGGCACACCAACCCCCATCAATGACAACTTTCTGGCGGACAGTAGTTTGAATACGAATATTTGGACTGTTCTGGCTTCCGCTCCTGCCGGAGTGTTGGTGGTGCCAACCAATACGGCTTACATTTTGGATTGGACTACGCCGGATGCCGGTTATTCTCCGATTCTCGGCACTAATGTGGCCAGTGCATCGTCCTATTTTGACTTGGGGCTGTCCCCGTTCGGACAGATTGGCAGCATCAAATCCACCCTTTTGTTGCAGTCCAATTTACCCGCAGGCAATCAAGCCTACTTTAGAATGATCCAGCGCAAATTCACCCAGTTGCAAGTATTGCTTCCGGGCGAGACTAATGCCCCAGGCACTTCGCTCGGTTACGTCGGTTCGCCGACTCCCGTCAGCATAGCGGCCGAAGGGACCACGGGCACAACGGTTACCGTCAACGCCTGTGATGCGACATGGCACATTGTTAACGTGACAGATTCAATCAAGCTTACCACCAGCGATTCGGCTGCATTTTTACCTGCCGGAAATGTTTCGATGGTCAACGGCGTGGCGGTGTTCTCTGGCGCCAATTCCTTGGACTTCCAAACCCAAGGTTCGCAAACTGTGACAGCCACTGATTCCACCACATTGACCATACCTGCGGCTACTAGCGCGCCGGTAACGGTGGGGCCATGATTCATGGGGTGGTTTGAAGTGTAAACACAAAGGGTGGGCGCCGGGATAGTCATGGCGCCCACCCTGACAAAAAGCGAGAATATATCCCAAATAAAATGCAAATAAGCTCCAAAAAACGGGTTGCAGCGTTCACCTTGATTGAATTACTGGTGGTGATTGCCATTATTGCCATTCTGGCAGCCATGCTCCTGCCAGCTCTCACAAAAGCCAAGCAGCGTGCTCAGGCCATCAGTTGCATGAACAATACCAAACAATTTCTATTGGCCTGGCATCTCTATGCAGATGACAATAATGACCTTCTTCCGCCTAATGATTATCCTTATACCACCAGCTACGCCGCAGCCAGTCCTTCGACGCAGGCGAAAATGAAAAACTGGGTGGTTGGAACCATGGCGGACCCAAGAGATGCCGGAGATTTACCATATAAGGTCAATGGCCACAGTGAGTTAACCGATCCAAACACTCTCCTTTCCCCATATTTGGCCAGTCGCCCTATTTATCACTGTCCGGCCGATAACTACGTGGACCCTTATGCCGGTAATCAAATTCATGTGAGGAGTTACTCCATGAACTCGGCAGTCGGAACTATTTATTATTCTTCTGTACAAAATAGTGGAACGGATCCCCGTCCAGTCGGTTCTGCGGTTGGTGGTGGATGGCTTCCGGGGAGTGCGTATAACAACAGCCAATCAACCTGGCTGACCTATGGAAAAATGTCATCCTTCACATTTCCTGGTGCGGCGCAAACCTGGGTTTTCATTGATGAAAACCCAAGAACAATCAATGACGGCAGCATGGCATTTCCTGCCTACGCGGCGAATGGCGCCACTTATTTAATTGACAAGCCATCTGGTTTGCATGGACAGTCGGGCGGTCTTGCTTTCGCCGATGGGCACTCATTGGTGCATAAATGGCAGGATGCCAGAACCTACACAGTCAATATAAGTGGTCAGGGAAATGTGATTCAGGCTGCTGCCCTGCAGTCACCTGATGACGTGGATTGCTTCTACATGGCCTCAATCACTTCAGCCCCTCGGTGATCATTTTCCCTCCAAAAAATCCATTTGCATACAAATTGTAAATCCAGTTAAAATTCGAAACTCAATTTGCAAATGATTCGCCAATTTGTTTTCGGTGGAATTTTCACTTTGCTTGCCATGACAATGGTTGGGCCGCTTGAAGCTCAAACGAATCTTGTCATATTCAATGATGGTTTAAATAATGGATTTCAAAACTGGAGCTGGGGCAATGTCAGTTTCAATAATTCATCACCAGTGTTGGATGGAACCAATTCGATCAGTTACCAGGATGTGGCATGGAAGGGGATTTCGTTTGAGCACACCGACTTTGATCCGTATCCGTACACCAATCTGGATTTCTGGCTGGATGGCGGCGCGGCTGGGGGCCAGGTAATCCAGGTTTATCTTCAGTACAGCAACTCCTTTTATTCAGGGATCAACTACCAGCTCCCTCCATTGCAGGGGGGGCAAGGCTGGCAGCATTTTGTCATTCCATTCACTGCGCTGGGTGTTGGCGGCGTTACCAACCTGAGCCGGATTAATATCCAACTCACTTCCAATGGGAGCACGAATGAATTTTACATGGATGCCGTGAATTTGAGTCTGACACCGCCCTCGGTCGTTGCATTGACTGTGGATGCCAGTCAGACGATTCGTCCGGCTGAATCAAAATGGCTTGGGTTGAACACGGCGGTATGGGACGGAAATTTTGACACCCCCACGACGATTGAAGCGTTGAATGAGTTGGATACTCACATCCTTCGGTTTCCAGGTGGATCCCTGGCGGACACGTATAATTGGGCAACGGGAAAAAGCGGTCAAAACACCTGGTCCTGGCAGGTTTTGTTTTCTAATTTTATCCATGTTGTCACGAATACGGGAGCGCAGACCATCATCACGGTCAATTATGGCACAGGCACTCCCCAAGAAGCCGCTGCATGGGTTGTGGCTGCCAATGTCACCAACAAACTGGGATTCACCTATTGGGAGGTTGGAAATGAATGCTATGGAACCTGGGAAACCGACAGCAACACTTATCCGCACGACCCCTATACCTATGCCACCCGTGCCGCCCAGTATATCCAGCAAATGAAAGCGGTTGATCCGAATATTAAAATTGGAGTTCCGGTGGTGAATGGAGAGGATTCGAATTCCAACGGGTACACAAATCATCCGGCATATAATCAGCGAACGGGCACCTACCATTATGGCTGGACGCCCGTGGTTCTGACCACCCTGCATTCATTGGGAGTTGAACCGGATTTTCTCATTCACCATGTTTATCCTGAATACCAAGTAGATAACGATCAGTTGCTGCTTCAGGAATCCACCAATTGGGCGATGAACGCTGCTGACTACGAAAAACAAATTTCAGATTACCTTGGTTCGAGTGGGACCAACATTGAGTTGTTTTGCACCGAAAACAATGCGGATGCAGGCAATCAAGGCAAGCAATCCACCAGCATAGTCAACGGCTTGTACCTGGCAGACAGCCTGGCGCAATTAATGAAGACCCCATTTGATAGTTTTGTCTGGTGGGACCTGAGAAATGGAACGGACACCTCTGGCGACTTTTCGCCCTCCCTCTATGGCTGGCGCACCTATGGCGATTTGGGAATCATCAACGGGCTCAACACCCGTCATCCGGTGTATTTCACCTTTAAATTGATGCAATATTTTGCCCAGCCTGGTGATGAGGTTCTCAACCCGGTCAGCTCCTATTCAAACTTTCTTCCTGTTTATGCCACCCGTAAGGCAGATGGCGCCATCGCAGCACTTTTGATCAATAAGGATCGTTATAATAGTTATGTGGCCAATATTAATTTGTCGCATTATTTTCCCTGGACCAATGCCACGGTCCGAAGCTTTGGAATCCTTCAAGATGAAGCAACCCGAACCAATTCCACTATTCCCGGCGCCCAGGATATCAGCACAAACCTAATTGCGGTGGAAGGGACCAACGTGGAAATTTCAGTGCCACCCTATACGGCATCTTTGTTGTATTTGCCTCCTTCGGCCCCGCGTCTGGAGATGCCTGTGGCAGATCCTGAAAAGGTTGTGTTTCAACTGCAAGGGCAGCCAAATGTGCCTTATATTCTTGAGGATTCTGCAGATCTCATTCACTGGTTTTCAGTTTCCACAAATGTCCTCAATGGGAACGTCCTGAATATCACCAATTTCACGACCCAACCCATGCGGTTTTGGAGAGCCATCTGGATGCCTTGAACCCAGCCGGGAGCCTGATACTTTAACCGGCCCATTTTATTGAAAATGGCCATGATTCAAGTCCGTTCTGAATTCCCTTTTCTTCAGTGTGCTGGCTGTCCATTTCAGATTTAACCAGGTTGTGGCTTCCATCGCTGACGTCCATGCGCCGGCAAAGCGTCCTGCGCTTTTGTTTTCAGTTTTTCTACGGTAGAAGCCTTGCCAACCTTCCCCCTGTGATCCATGCCAACCTTCGCAATGATCCAAGATGGAATGGTCATCCTGTCATCTCAAACCGGTCCATTGCAACCGTTGCAAGTCAGCCAGTAATGCGCCGTTTTGCCCGGAGGTTTAATTTTAGGTTCAATTCAATAAGCCGGCTCCTTTGTTGAACGCACAATATGGATCGTCGCGCATCAGGGGGCGTGTTCTGGCAATAATCCAGGAGTTTTTCAATGGTGGTTTTTGCCACATGAGTCCTGGTGTCTGAGGAACCATAATAAATCAAAACATCGCCATTTTTTTGGGCCACCCAACCATTTGAAAACACCACATTCGAGACGTCCCCAACGCGTTCATCGTCCTCTGGAGCCATGAAGTGGCCGCCGGGGGCGCAAATTTGCTTGGATGGGTCCGCAAGGTCGCATAAAAAAAGGTACAGAACATAACGCATGCCAGCGGCAGTGTTGCGCACGCCATGGGCCAGATGAAGCCAGCCTTTGGGTGTCTTGATTGGAGCGGGGCCCAAACCGTTTTTGCCCTCCTTGATTGAATGATAAAAACGCGGGTCAATAATCTTCTCGGTCTTTACTTCTGCTTGAGTGATATCCTTGACCAACCCCCAGCCGATGCCGTCGCCGCTTCCGGTGGCTGCAAAATCGTTCATGGGCCTTGTATAAAAGGCGTACTGGCCATTGATCCATTCCGGGTGCAGCACACAATTGCGCTGGTGCAGGGCGGGGGTTTTCAAATCTGGCAACCTTTCCCAGGACAACAAATCCTTGGTCCGGGCGATTCCACACCGCGCTATGGCAGCGGAGAGATCACCACTGCGCCGGTCGTCATGCCTTTCCGCGCAAAATGTCCCATAAATCCAGCCATCCTCGTGGCGGACCAGCCGCATGTCATAGAGGTTGGTTTCCCGATCATCCAATTCCGGCATTTGCACGGGATAATCCCAGAACCGAAAATGATCGGTTCCGTTGGGGCTTTCAGCAACGGCAAAAAAAGATTTCCTGTCCCAGCCTTCCACCCGCGCCATCAAAACAATGCCCCGGTTCCACTCCATGGCACCCACATTGAAAACGCTGTTGATGCCCAGCCGGGTCATGAGGTGCGGATTGGTGCGTGGGTTGAAATCATACCGCCAGTTCAAGGGAGTGTGCTCTGCGGTCAGCACCGGATGCTGATAACGGTCAAAAATTCCGTTACCCTCTTTTTGCGGTCGGTTTTTGCGTTTCACCAGGGCATCGTGCGCCTGTTGCAGGCTTTTCAGTTTTTGTTTGAACTCTTTTGGTTTCATTTTTACTTCACCATAACCACAAATGGGCCGGATGGATTTCCCCAGCTTACCTCATATCCCAAGAAATCCATGTCCTCAAAATACGGTACAAAAAGCTTCTGGCGGGCAGGCAGGGTTGGCTTATCATGCCGGGATAATCCCTTTTTCGGCTATCCAGATGAAGAAAAAAAATTTAACAAGGCGTCACTTTATCCAAACCTCGGCTCTTACGCTTCCATGGTTGGTCCAGGGTTGTGCGTCTTTCAACATATGCCGTCGGGATGGTGCGTTTGTGCGCGTGAGTGATGGCCGTTTTCGGTTGCATGGCCAGCCGCATGCCTATGTGGGGGCAAACGCGTGGTACGGCGCCTATCTCTCAGACCCCGGGCTTTCAGGGGGGCGCGCCCGGTGGGTCAGGGAACTGGACCGGTTGCAGGCTTTGGGCGTCAAAAATATCCGGCTGCTGGCGGGATCGGAAACCTCCGCGCTTCGCGGCGCCATACCCCGGGGAATAACGCGCTCTCCCCACGAATATGACGAGAACCTGCTTCGCGGCCTGGATTTCTGCCTGGCCGAAATGGCTCGGCGCGACATGCGGGCGGTTTTATTCCTTTCTAATTTCTGGCAATGGTCGGGTGGATTTGCCCAGTATGTCCGCTGGGCCACCGGCGCACCCATACCTGATCCGGACCAGCCGCAAATGGCACGGGGAGACTGGTCGGCCTTCATGAAATTTTCCGCGAGCTTTTATCAACAACCCGAGGCGGTGGCTTTGTATCAGGAATACATTGGCGCCATCATCCACAGGGTGAACACCGTGAATGGGCGGGAATACAGAAAAGATACCTCGATCATGACCTGGGAATTGGCCAATGAACCCCGGCCAGGAGCGTCCGAAAAGGACATGCAGCAAAGCGTGCCGGTCTTTTGCCATTGGGTGGACCGCATGGCACGTTTTATTCATGCCGAGGATGAGAACCATCTGGTATGCACAGGCAGCGAGGGTATGTGGGGTTGTTTTCAAAAGCCCGATGTGTTCATCAAGGCCCATCAATCACCGGCAATTGATTATGTGACCGTGCATGTGTGGCTGAAGAACTGGGGGTGGCTGGAGCAAATCCAACTCGGTCCGGCATTCGAGGGGGCGGCAGCCATGGCCAGAAACCATGTGGAGGAGCATGACAAACTGGCCGCGAACGTGCTTCACAAACCCCTGGTTCTGGAGGAATTTGGGTTGCCCCGGGATGGCGGAAGCCTCACCCCGGGATCCCCAACAACGGCCCGTGACGAGTATTATCGGCGGATGTTCCAGCAGGTGGTTCAATCATGCAAAGCTGGTTCAGCCTTGCAGGCCGCCAACTTTTGGGCTTGGGGAGGCGAGGGAAATGCCTGCGCACCAGCCTATTCATTCCAGGCATTCCTGGGTGATCCTCCATGTGAACCGCAAGATTTAAATTCTGTTTTGGCCGGGGATTCGGGCACTCTTCAGGCCATCCAGCAGGCGAATGCCGCCCTGGACTTTCTCCGGGGATGATTTTTAACGGGTTTACCTTTCTGTTTAGAGCGGCAAATTCAGTCTGTTGAGGCCCCGGTACGGTTTGAGAAAAGGGTTGGCCGGGGTGGGACGGTATGTTTTGGCTTTTGTCAAGGCTTCGGCGACAGGCTTCGGCGACGGAGAATCCCCCGGTGGAAAAGTTTTGGCTGGGCCGAAATAGGGTCAAAGGCCAAAATGAACTATCCAGGAAGTCGGTGTCATTCCCAGCATCACCACGTCATGGCCGGGCACATCAATGTCCAGTGTTTCACGAGTGGTGCCCAAAGAAATGTGCGACCACAAATTTTTCAATTTAAAAATATGGTGATTAAAGGATGGATCACCCCCGAAGACGGGGTCCTTGCATTTTTGGTTTTGCCATGAGACATGGATTTTTTGTGGAGACGAGCCACGGTTCAGTGCGCACCAGGCCCAATTGCCATGCGCGAGGGGTTTGAGCCAATATTCCACGGCGTTGTTGGTGGAGTAGGGATAGCCTTCCATTCCCAACGGATCCTGGTCCACGGCAATGACGGATCGGTTGGTCAGGATTTTCAAGGTGCCCGGGGCCATGTCGGCGAGGTTGTTCCCTGAAATCAGGGGGGCTGAAAGCATACACCACATGGAGAAATGGGCCCTGTCTTCGGATTCACTCATGCCGTTGCCCACTTCCAGCATGTCGGGATCATTCCAATGGCCCGGGCCGGCGTAGCGACGAAGTCCCTTTTGTGCATCCAAAATGTGCAGTACCCCCCATTGCTGCCAGTTGGTATGGTCCAAAACCGAATCAAACCCTGGAAAAATATCGGTGGTGGTTCGCCAGCGCTGGCCCACGCCAGCGGCCCATAGCCACGGTTGATTCTGTCCCCATTCGCAAAGGCTGAACACAATGGGTCGTCCGGTGGCAGCAAGGGCGGAGTGCATGATGCCATAAACCTGTCTTGCATCCAGGCCATCATGATTGCACCAATCGTATTTCAAGTAGTCCACGCCCCAATGGGCATAGGTTTGGGCATCCTGCAATTCATGCCCCAAACTGCCGGGGCGCCCTCCACACGTCTCTGGACCCACATCCGAATAAATGCCA
>DAIDJC010000019.1 GCA_027451565.1 Limisphaerales bacterium
GTCTCCCAAAGGAGCGCCGGGGTAGATATCATTGACACCGAGAATAAACCCATTATCCACGCCCTGCTGATTGTTTCCGACGGCGCTGGCACCGTTGGTTTGCGTGGTGTTTATCCAGGCCACGATCGAGAAGTCACCGCTGGGGTTAAAGAAAGTCCCCAAATTGACGAACCCATTACTGCTGGAGTTATTCAGGCTCAAGGCGTTGCCACCATTGATCCCGCCGCTGACAAACATGGCGTCCCCCGAGAGTATGCCGTTGTGTCCGCCGACCGGATCGTGGGCCATAGCACCGATGGCTTCGCTGAGTGGATAGCGAGCAATCAGCGTCTGCGCATGGAGCGACTCCGCAATAAGTCCCATTGCAATGGGCATCAGCAGCAAACCAAACACCTTTAAAATTTTCTTTTTCATGGCTTTGTTGCTTCGTGGTTACGGCGCTGCCAAACGGTAGAAATGATTTCCCCCGCCAGGCAAATCGGTCACCGTCAAGGAATTGACCCCACCGCCGGTGATAATTCCATTGGTCAATGGCTGCCAGAGGATGGGCGGTGCCAGATTGGTGGTGGTCTGCAACTCAAGGTTTGCGGAAGCGGGCCAGGACATTTTGTATTGGTTGCCGGGCAACCGGGCAATGATCAGCGCCGGAGCAGCAACGCCGCTCACCGTCACGGACGTTTGCAGGCTGTTGTTATAGGGATTCGGATCAGATTGATTACCGGTCACCGAGGCGTCATTGTAAACGATCCCCGCCAGGGTGGGTGTCAGGGTGATGGTGGCTTTGATTTCATTGCCGACAGCAAGATTACCCGGATTCCAAGTGATTTGGCCGCCTGAAAAAACCGGTGTTCCCTGGCTGGCGCGGGCCGACGTAAAATTCACCCCAGGCGGCAGGGTATCCACCACAACCACGCCGGTGGCATTGGTCGGACCGAGATTGGTCACACTCAAAACCAGGTTGAAAGGGCTTCCGACGCTGGCGGATACAGGAGCGGAGACATCCAGCGCAAGGTCGGCGGTGTTTGACACCGAAGCGAAGCCGAATACGAACAGGTCTTTGTCCTGGTTGAAATCCTGCGGCGTAAGATCATAAGCGGCGCTGTCGAAACCGATCATCGAACCATCACTGCTCATGACGGGATTTTCCGAAGTACCCGAACCTCCGCCGGAGCCGGTGAGATTGCCACTCACCAGGATGGTCGAGCCTGTCATCAGGTCCCGGCGGTAAATGTTTCCCACACCCGGCAAAAATGCGCCGGGAACCAAGTCGGTGGCAAAGCTTTGAAACACCACGTAGCGACCGTCACTGCTGATCACCGGAGAACCGGACTGGGCATTGGCCGCCCCGGAACCGGAATCATTGACGCTGACGAGCGTCGTTGTTTTGCCCACGGTATCGCGCACGAACACATTTTGCGTGTTGTTGGCACCCGTGTTTGCGGTCAAGTCGTCTGCGTAGCTGGGGAAAGCGACAAAACGTCCGTCCGGCGTCATCACTGGCACGCCTGTGGCATAGCTATTCCCGCCGCTCGTGCCGGGGAGATTGACACTGACCAAGCGGGTTTCTTGCGCGAGCAGGTCGCGTTCATAAACCTGACTGAATGTGTTGGTGTTTCCAAACAACAAATCCAGGGAGGAGGATTCAAACACCACATAGCGGCCATCCGAGCTGATCAGAGGCTGCGAATAATACACTCCAAACTCATTGGTCGTGGGTCCGCCAAACGGCGTGGCACTTACCAGCACATTGCTACCGGCGACCATATCTCGCCGGTAGATTTGATAATCCTGGAAACTGCCGGTCACATTGGACACGCCCGGAACGAGCCAATCCGAAGCGCTGGTGAACGCAATAAAACGCCCATCTGAAGTAATGGAACCGGTACCGGCATTGCTATCGCCCGGCAAACCATTGGTGGTGACATCCACCATGGTGGTCGTGCCTTGAAGCAGGTCGCGAACGTACAAATGTTGCCAATAATCATTATTGGTGATGGTGACCGCCGTAAGGTTCGTGGAATAGCTGGTAAACACCACAAAACGGCCATCAGTCGAAAGCCCCACCAGCGATGAGCTTCCATTATCGCTTCCACCAGAGTGGTTGACGCTGACCAGATTCATGGTGCGGTTGGTCACGTTGTAGGCGAAGACGTTGTAATTGTAGGCATCGTTGACCGGGTTGGTAACCAGGTCCGAAGCAGAGCTGTTGAAAGCCACCACGTTTCCGTCGGCGCTGATCATGGGTCCGAAGCCGGAATTGTTGGGCAGCGCTCCGTTGGTGTTCAGGTTCAGGATCGTGAGCGTGTTACTCAAGGTGTCGGCCAGGAAAATGGAGCCATTCCCGTTCGTCTGGTTCTGCACGAGATTCAAGGCGTAGCTGTCAAAGGCAATCCAGCGCCCGTTGGAACTCATCGAGAACATGGTGGCCGGCGAATTGTTGTTGGCCGTGCGGGAGAAGCTGGCACTGACCGGTGCCGTGGCCCCAATGCCACCCCCGACAGGGTCATTGCGATAAATTTCCCCCGTGTTGTAAGGCGCGCCGGGTGCAAGCGTGTCATCCGCACTCTCAAACACAACGCAATGACCGTCGGGCGTGATCTGCTCCTGGCTGGAACCAGTACTGGCACTTCCGTTTGTGCTGACGCTGGCAAGCGTCATGGTATTGGAGGCCAGGTCGGCCACAAACACATTGTCATAGCCGTAATCCAGGTTTGTCGTGAGATCTCTTGCGATGCTGTCAAACACAACAAAGCGCCCGTCCAAGCTGATTTGTGGGTCTTCCGCATAACCGGCGGCAGCGTTTGTCCCGGCAGCATCCACGCTCACCAAACGGTTTGTTCCGTTGAGCATGTCGCGAACAAAAACCTCCTCGCTGGTGATGCCTGAGGCCAGCGGCGAAAGATTGCTCGCATAACTACCGAAGACCACAAACTGGCCGTTGGAACTGACGCAAGGGCCATAAGACGCATAAGACGATTTCGTTCCCGCCAGTCCGTTGGTGCCCACGCTGACCAGCACTGTGGACCCGGAAGTCAGGCTCCGAAGGAAAACATTCTGGCTGCCGTTCGTGATGATGTCCGCCGTCAAATTGGTGGCATGGCTCGCGAAAACAATCCATGCGCCATCCGGGGTGATGCCGGGGTTCGAGGAATAGCCGCTTGCTGATTGTGTGCCGGCAGGATTCACGGTCACCAGCGTGGTTGTGCCTGCAACAGTGTCGCGCAGAAATAGATTGTCCACACTGTTGGTCGCAGGGACAGGCGAGAGATTGCTGGAATAACTTTCAAACACCACGTACCTTCCATCCGGCGTGATGGCATCCAGATACGACCCTTTGTCACTGCCGGTTGCACCGTTGGTGCTGACGCTGACCAGCGTGGTGATATTGCTCCAGGTGTCGCGCATGAATACGTCCCCATTTCCGGTCAGAGGCTGCGCAGTCAAATCCTGGGCGTAGCTGGTGTAAAACACATATCGTCCGTTTGCCGATATTTCCCCGCCGTAGGAATAGCTGCTGCCTCCGCTTATCCCGTTGGTGTCCAGACTGACGATTTTGGTCTGCCCCGTGACCATGTCGCGCATAAAAACCTGATTGTGGCCGGCGTCATTGCCCGGAGTCAGGTCGGTAGCCGAGCTTTCAAACTCCACGTAACGTCCGTCTGGCGTGATGGCGTCGCCGTAGGCAGAGGAATTGCCGGGACCTCCAGAAGAGGTCGCGTTCACCAAGTCCACATAATTGGTGTTCATATCGCGCACATACACATTTTGGTATTGCGCGCCATACCCGTTGTAATCCGTGTAGGTGTTGTTGACCCCATTGACCAGATTGTTGGCAAGGGTTCCAAACAAGACATGGCGTCCGTCCGGCGTGACCGCAAAGACCTGCGGAGCGCCATAGGGGTAGGGGTTGTTGCCATAAACCAAGGGACTGTTGGTGATCGCGGCACTGAGGAGATCCATGCTGCCCACCGGGTTGGTCGGAAAATCCGATTCATCAATCGTCAGCGTCGCTGCCGAAGGAGAACCCAGATACCCGCCGGTCGGGTCATTCAACAACAGGTTTACCGACAAATTGGGTGAAAGCACGCCGTCATCCAGCAGTGGCACCATGAAACTCGCACCGGTCTGGCCAGGCGCCAATGTCAGCGTTCCGGTGACGGGTGTGTAATTCACCCCGGGTTTGGCGCTGCCGCCGGTTGTGGCGTAATTGACACTCACGGCACCCGCACTTCCACCCTGACGAACAATGGAAATGAAAGCGCCTCCGGAGTTTTCCGCCGCAGAGAATCCCGACTGCGCAAATGACAACACGCCAGGCCCATTCGTCACCGTGATATGCAGCCAGTTAGTATATTCATAAATATCGTAAACGCTGTTATCCGCCGGGGTGGGATCTGGCTGGTCTGAATCCGCCGCGAAGATAATGAGCTCATTCACTGCCTTGAACGGCTGCGCTTGTATCGTAAATTGAGCCATGCTCCCCGGATTAAGCTCAGGTATCAAGTTTTCAGCATAAATCACATTTCCATAGTAAAACGTGTTCGTGGCACCGGGTCCGCTCATGGAAATCAAGTTGAAAGCCCTTGAATCCAAGCCAAACAAAAAAGCCACGTTTTTGGCCACATCCGGTCCGGCATTGGTCACAAATCCGGAAATCGTCACCACCTGGCCGGCCATGATGGGATTCGGTGTGACGGTGCCGCCCAGGACCATCAGGTCGGCCACCGTACTGTTTGTTTGCGTGAACAAAACCACGCCGGAAGAACTCACCTGGGAAATAATCGTGTAAGCAGTCACGTTCCCCGGGCCGACCGCAGAGACATGGACCGCCGCAAAGCCCTGCGATGGAATCGAGCCGAGTGATGCCACAACAAGGTTGTTGGAGATGATCGCTGAACCCTGGCTGGAGGTGACTGATTGCAGAATTGTATTGGTTCCGTCAGGCGACGCGACCGTCAACAGGGTGTTGGCCACGGCGTCTGGACCGTTATTTGTCACAAACATTGTAAAACTCTGGTCTGCCTGCTCAGGCACCGGACCGGAGCGCGTGACTTGCAGGCTGGCTTGAATCACCGGCGTGGCGGTCGTGGCGACATTGTTCGCCGGATTCGGGTCGCTTTCATTGCCGGTGACGCTGGCGACATTCGTAATGGTTCCCCGCGACAAAGGTGTTACGACGACGTTCAGCGACGCGCTCGCACCGGGGGCGAGATCGCCAAAAGTTGCTGTCAGATTTTTTCCGAGTTGCGCCAGAGTGCCCTGACTGGTGCCCGCCGAAACCACCGTCACTGATTGCGGAAGAGCGTCGGTCAGGATCACACCGCTGGCCGGATCCGGCCCCAGGTTGGTGACACTCAGAATGTAATTCAAATTGTATCCCAGCAGTGCCGGGTTGGGCGAAACGCTCGCGCCCATCGAAAGGTCGGTTTGCAGTGCGGAATTAAGCTGTACCGTCGTGGAAATGGACGCGACATTGTTGGACAGCACCGGATCATTTTCATTGGCGGTGACGCTGATCCTGTTTTGCAGGGTCCCGACAATGGCCGGTGTGACCGTGAACACCACCGTGGCGGAGCTTCCGTTGGACACCGTGCCTAAATTGAAGGCCAGCGTCTGGCCCGCGATTTCGTACCCGCCTTGAGACAGGATTGCAGACTGGAAGGCAAGCGATGGCGGCAGCACATCCTCAAGCGTGACAAAGGATGCATCCGCCGGTCCCAGGTTTGTTATAATAGCAGTGTAAATGAAACTTTGGTTTACCGGGGTGGTGTTGGTTTTTGTGGACAAAGTGACTGCAAGGTCCGCGCTGGCTGTGCTGCCGAGCTTGGCAATGAACGCGCTTTGGTTGCCGTAATACATTTGCTGATAGGCGTTCGTTGTCACCGGAAAATCCGCTGCTGCGGTGTTGCCCACCACCCAGACATTACCGGCACCATCCACGGCGATGCCGTCGGCGTTGTTATTGGCGCGTTGATTGTAAGTGCCTGTGACTCCGCCCAGATATGTTCCGTAAACCAGCAGTGAACCCGTGGCGTCGAGCTTGGCCACAAAGCCTTCCTGGGTTTCTGCGAAAGACGCGGCGTAAAGCGTCCCGGCCTGCAAAGGATCTGCCGTCAGCGAACTGATCCGATACTGGTTGTATTGGGAAGGAATTCCAGTGTCCATGCTGGTCCAGTTCGTGCCGGCGTTGGTGGAAACGATCACACCTTGATAGTCGTAGCCTCCATATACCTCGAGTCCGTAGAGCGTGTTGGGGTCCGATGGATTGAATGCGAGACTGGGAACGCCATAGAAGTTTTGCCCGGTGACCAGCCAGTTTGTGCCACCGTTCAGGCTTTCATAAATGCCGCTGGCAAAGGTTCCCACATAAATGTTGTCCGAATTGGCCGGGTTAATGGCGATGGTTTGCACTGAATCTGAAGAGGGCAGGCCGGTGTTCAAATTAGTCCAGGTGTTCCCGCCATCGTTACTTTTGAAAAAGCCGCCTTGACTGCTGCTGGCTGCGTAGATTTTTGATGAATCCGACGAGTCAATATCCACCGCAACAAATCCAACGGAACCGCTGGCGCCCGCAAGCACATTACTCCAAGTCTGACCGCCATCGGCACTGCGGAAAATCCCGCCCGCACTGTTATTGATGGCCCCCAACGCGGCAAAGACAACCTGTGAATCATGCGGATCAACCGCCACCGCACCGACCACCCTTCCACCGGCACCTCCACCGCCCGCAAAAAAAAGCTGAGGCAGGCCATTGGTGACGGCGAACCAATTCCCGCCACTGTTGGTGCTCTTTAAAATGCCAGCGCCGGAACTGAATCCAGCATAGAGCACGTTTGGATTCGACGGATCCACCGTCAGGGATTTGACGCTGGCCTGGATCGTGTCGTAGCTGTAGCCGTCATAGACGGAGAAATTCGCCGGCATTCCCGTGTCACTGCCAGTCCAAGTCAGCCCGCCATCGGCACTTTTATACAACACCGGCTCGCTGCCACCGCGCGTCGCACCGGCATAAACATTCGAGCTGTTCACGGGATCCACGGCAAATACGTTGATGGTTTGCGAGCCGACGGCCAGTCCGGTCCAGTTGGTCGCGCCGGCCGCAAATTTGTAGGCGTCAAACAGATCCGGCGTTTGCGCCGCCTGGCGCGTCGGAAAATTCAGCGAGCTCGTGTCGCCGGTCACATACACGTTGCGGTTGGAATCCACGGTGATGCCCGTGGAATTGTCGTCCAGGCTTCCGCCCAGATACGTTGACCAGAGCAGTGTGCTGCCGGTGGGATTGAATTTGGCCACAAAGGCGTCGCCGCTGTTGGAATACGGTCCGCCGCCGCCAAACGTCGGCTGCGCGGCGCCAGGCGTGGTCGGAAAGTCCTTGGAATCGGTCTGCCCGGTCACATACACGTTGCCATCAGCATCCAACGCAATACCGGCGGTATTGTAACCGTCATTGCCACTGCCGCCCAGCAGGGTGGAAAACACCAGCGCTGTGCCGGTGGGATTCAACTCGGCAACATAAGCGTCAGAATAACCAAGCCGGTTCGTCTGAAAAGCGCCGGGGGTGACGGGAAAATTGGTCGAAGTGGCTGTACCCGTGAAATATGCATCTCCGGACGCATCCACCGCCAAGGCTTGAATTCCGTCGTAACCCGACCCGCCGAACAACGTCGAGTACACTAAAGAATTCGTACCGCTCAACGTGGGGTTGACTTTCACGACAAAGCCACACGGCGACCCCCCGTTCGGCGCGTTGGTGCGCAACACTCCCGGGGTCACCGGAAAACTCGCGAGACTGGTCACGCCTGCGACGATGGCGTGGCCACTGCCATCCACACCCATGCTTTTAACAGAATCACCAATGTAAGTTGAGTAGAGGATGTTCGTTCCGCTTGTGTCCAGTTCAGCGAGAAATCCGTTGGCGCTGGCAGTTTGAAATCCGTTTGTAATTGGAAATCCAGGCGAGGCATTCCCGGCGAGGAAGATGTGGCCTGCGCTATCCAGCGCAATTGCCTGGCCGGAATCGTTTCCACTGCCGCCAATGAACGTTGTGAACACCGCGTTTGTGCCTGTCGAATCCAGTTTGGTGACAAACGCAGCATTGCCACCGGCATCTAAAAATCCCTGTACTGCCGGGAAAGCGAACGTGCCGCTGGAATCGGTGCCGGTGAAATACACGTTGCCTGCCGCATCGGTTGTGACGGCGTTGGCACTGTCGCCGCCTGAACTGGATCCGCCCAAATAGGTTGAATAAAGCAGCACCGGGTCAATCACCAGGGGCTCGGAACAATTGTAATTCCCCAGACTGAAACGCACAATCTCGTGACCATGGTTTCCTCGGCTCCCCTCCCCCAAGACATATTGGCATGGAACCACAACCTTTTGACCGTCAATCTCCTGCCATGCTACCGGATGTTGCCACCGCACCGAGCCGCCAGCCAGTTGGATATTCAGGTCGCCATTATCTGCAAGAGCCACCCCCTCCGGGCCGTCGAATTTCAGCGTGATTTGCCCGGGTTTGGCCCCGGGTGCCAGCCGGAAATCGTATTCCAACCGGCCTTGATTCCCATAATAGGTCAGGTCCACCCCTGGATACACCGATTTGAATTCCACCCGCCCAAACGTTGGCATTCCCTGCCGCCATTTTGCCGGATCTGCGCCAACGAGATAACTGACCCTGCCCTCCAATTCGTTTTCCCCCACGCCAACAGAGTCAACCCTGGCAGACTCAAGGCTTAATCCAAGTTCTGCGTCATGGCGGGAATCATGGTTTTTGGATGAGAGATGCAGCATCGCCCCGCCGCCTGCTGATAAGCACAACGCGTAACCTTCACCGCGAGCAAGGAACTCAGCGGCAGGTCCCGCCTGGCCACGGTTCAATTCAAAGGCAAGCGGCAATGCAGGCCGGGCAAGAGCAGGCATCCCGCTGGCATGCAGTTTGATGAGAGACAGGGCGATGGAGAGAAACACCCCTTGAATACATGTGAATTTTCTGATCATAAGTCTTCCTTCTGAAAACCCACGCGTTTTTTGCGTGAAAGGCCATAAAATGATTTGACCTATAAGAGTGTACTAGCTTATCATGTTCGAACGAAATACGTGTATCCACGTAGCCCCAAAATCGGGTTGCGTTGAAGCACCGGGTGGTCGCGCGCGAAGGGCACGACTGTCCTTCGACAGTTTTGGTTTTGTTAAGTTGTTTGGCCATGTCAACCTCCATAGCCAGAGTCAACATATTGCTTGAGTTATTGCCGGAGTTATACACGCCGGCAGAGTCGAAGGAATTTTCGCATCGGCTGGTGAGCTTGATCGCAAGGCTGGTTCCTTGCTGGAATGTCGGCTTCAATGAGATTGATTTCCTGCGGGGCCGGACCACGGGGGTTGTTTCCTCTGTGGACTTCGACATGGAACGATGGGGGCCCATCTTTGAGGCAAATGTGAATGACCACCCTTTGATCAAGCATTACCAGAAGAATCCCGGGGACACCCGCGTGCTCAGGTTTTGCGATGTGACAACAACGGCTGAATTCCATCACACAGGCATTTATAACGAATTTTTCCGACCCTTGGGCCGTCCTTATCAAATGGGGCTTTCCCTGCGCGCCGGACCGCAACGCGTGATCGGCGTGGGCGTGAGCCGCGGGGAGCGGGAATTTACGGAGGAAGAATGCCATCTGCTGGCAGGGTTGCGACCGCACGTTTTGCGCGCGTATCAGAATGCGAAGGCGCTCACCCACCAGCGCAACATCCTGAAAACCTGCTGTCATGCCTTGGACCGGTCGAATGCGGCGTTGGTGGCAGTTGAAAATGGCCATGCAACCCTGGCGACCCCCCGGGCGAAGGGGTTGCTTCGCAAATACTTTCCAAAGCAAGGCAGCCGCAAGCTCCTGCCCGAGGAATTGCGGCAGTGGGTCAGCCTTCAACTCTCCGGGCCACGAATGAGTCATTCCAATGCAAAGGATTGCGCAACCTTGCCTCCATTGGAAATACACCATCAAGGCGGCAAGTTATCAGTCAGCCTTTTGCCCGGACGCCACCCTGAAGAACATCTGCTGCACTTGGATGAACAAATGGAACGTTTGGCTGGTCAGCTTCAATCTTTGGGACTCACGACGCGGGAAGCCGAAGTGGCAGCCTGGCTTGCGCGGGGCAAATCCAATCCGGAAATTGCCATTATCCTTGGCATGAAAGCCCGGACGGTGGAAAAACATCTCGAACACATTTATGTCAAACTGGGAGTCGAAAACCGGCTCGCCGCCACACTCCAGATACTTCGGAATCCAAGCCATGAAGATTCCGATTCCTGCCCGGACAGTCCGTGAAGTCCGACTTCAGAACGCACAGACTGCCTCAGCACGCAGGGCGCTCCTCAGTTTTTGAGGAGTTCCCCCCGGCGTATGAAATTTCAAAACCCCTCGCAAACCCATCGCCGCTTTCCTCCCTCTCCGCCAACTTTACCGGTCTAAAAACTGAGATGCGCCATTTTGGTGCAAACTCCGCCCCTTCATTCCCAGTAAAATCGCACCACCTGGGTGACCGGACCGTTTCGGAAAATAATGGCCACGAAGTCCCGTTCCTGATTGCCGATGCGAGCGGCGACGTGGACTTCAAAGGTGGTGCTTTTGGTGGTGCAATACTGGGACACCTGGGCGGCGGCCTGGGGGGCAACACCTGCGGCGGCCAATTGGCCCACGCTCACAAAGGGCGTATCATCATCCGTGCCGTCCACGCCGTCTGGCCCGGCCCGGAACTTGAGCAGGTTCTGGGCGCTGGTGGTATCCATGCCGGGTATGAGTTGTAAAACAGTCAGATCCGCGGTGTTGATATTGATTTTGCCGGAGGAGAATGGGGTGAAAACATTGGTGAACCCAAAGGCATAATCCGGGTTTTGGCTGGAGGCGGCATTGTTAAGGCCAAGCTGGTGATGGGGGAATGGGCTGGCTCCCTGGCCGCCACCCGGCGTTCCAAAATACATGGCAGGCGTCACGCCCTTCACCAGAAGCAACTCGGACAAATCATCCATGGGCCCATTTTTGGCATAGTAGGGCGGGTTCAAACCCTGGTAATAATCGCTCTCAGCACCGGCCGGGCGGGTGGCATCGTCGGGGTCAATCCAGTCCAGGATGGAATCGGACAACACGGAGATATCATTGGCATCCACGCCCATGGTGTTGAAGACCTGCTGCAGGAGCGGGGCTGGCGCGGTGTTGATGTTGATTTTGCGTTCCAGGTCAATGATTTTCACAGAGACGACGCCTATGGGGTTGGGCAGGCCCACGGGGTAGTTGTCCAGGGAAAGGCCCATGAGCGGGCTGTTGGTTTCAGGCCCGATCCCCGGGCCGCCGGCCCAGATTTGTGCGAGGGAATCATAGGGTTGCTGTCCCTCGATGGTGAGGACGTAGCGCGCCAGTTCCACGCCGGCGCGTCCGAGCCAGAGCATTTGTTCCTCGTTATTGGCGTTTGCCTCGAGGCGGGTTTCCACCTTCATGGAATAGGCGAAGCCCCCCGCCAGGACGGTGAGCACCACCACCGCAACCAGTGCGGCCACCACGGCAAACCCGGATTGGCGCCGGGGAGGGTTTGCCAGCCTGATGCAAATGTCGTTTGCCTGCGGCGTGATTGAGGGGCGCTTGAAGGAGTGATTCACGGTTGCATTAGCGAGGTGGAATGGCCAGTTGGAAACCGGGCTGGCCATTGCCCCCCAGTCCGCCGGCGCCCAATTGCACGAAGGTGGGCATGGTGCTGGAGGGGAGGGAAAAGACCCGGACAATGGTCCGCTGCGCCTGCGCATCCGGGTTGTCATTGGCAGAGTCGTCGCCCAGTTCCAGGCCCACCATGACCATGGGGGGAAGCGAATTGGTGTCGTTCCAGCCGTCCACCCAGGCGGATTGATTGGTGTCCCAGCAGGATATGGTGAATGATTTTACATTCTGCGCCAGGACCAGCGGGTTATTTTGTTCATCCGCGTCCATGTCCATGAGGATGGGTTTTTGGCGCAAAACCAGGTTGTTTTGGTGGTCCTGGCCGGGCTCGAGTGAAAAGGTGACGCGGCGGAGTTTAAAATCACGCCCCATTTCCGGGTTGAAAAACTTTCCGTTTCTGGGGAAGACCGCCGGCAGCCGGGCGGCAAAGCTGAGTTCCGCCTGATCCCCGTTTTGGACGATGAAATTGTAATATTGGGAGGAGGCTTGAAAAGATTGGATGCACATGAGGGAATTCTCAATGGCGCTGAGGGTGATTCTTTGGCGCTGGGCGCGGGCGGCTGCGGTGCGGCCCACTGCAGTGGCGCGCAGGACAAGGGTGAGCGTGGCGCAAATGGCCGCCACCACAATGCTGAAGACAAAGATGGAAACCATGACCTCAAGCAGGGTGAAACCGCGCCGGGAACGCCGCGTGCGAAACCCCGGTTGACCCGGCAAGGATGGATGATTCCGGGATGGCTTGAGCATGGCATTCATCGGGTGAAATTGCCCCCATCCAAACTGCCGGGCGGCGATTGGGGCCGGAAAAACAGTGTGGAAGTCTGGGCCACAGGCTGGCGCGGGTTTCTGCGGTCAAAGATAAAGAAGTCGGCGCTGTAGAGGTGGTTGGAACGAATCTCGGTGATGGCGCCCTGCCAGTTGAACTGGTCGTAATCCTTGCCCATGACATCTCCAAGATTTCCCGAGTAATCCCCCTCGATGACCTGGTTGGTGAGGGAGATTTGGGAAAGAATGGCGCTGGCATCCACCAGTGGGCGCTTCATCCGCTGGGCATTGGAGAGGGACTGCGAGACAAGGGAGAGAATGGCAAAGGAACCCACAAAAAAAACGGCTACAGCCACCATGACCTCGAGAAGGGAAAAACCACGGTGGACCGCTTTGGATTGGCAGGATTTCATTTGGGTTTACTCACTTCAGGTCGGTCACCACGGGAAACCCGGTGGCATATTCCAAGGTGATTTTTTCCTCCTGGCCATCCCCGCGCAGCACCAGGACCATTTCATCACTGGTGCCATCGGCGTAAAAATAAACGCGACCGAAATCGGATTCGGTGAAATCGAGTGAATTGATGCCGAAGGCATCCACCGTCACCCCATCGGTGAAGTGGCCGGAAGACACATAGGGGGAGCCAAAGGAGGATCCACCGCCATCCACGGCAAACGCGCCATCGGCCGGGCGGAGGACGACGGCGACGGTGTGGCCGGAAAAAATGGCGCGCGCGCGGGCGCTCTGGCAGGCCTCCGAGAAATCACTCACGGCCTTGCGCATGCCCCGCTTGACCAGCATACGGTCAAGGGCGGGCAAGCCCATGGCAGCGATCATGCCAATAATGGCCACCACCACCATGAGTTCGATCAAGGTATAGCCAGCCCTCCGGGCGGCGTGGATGCCGCCGGATCGCAAAAGAAGTTTTCGCATCATGCAGCTTTAGTGGATGGAGGAAATCAACTTGAAAAGGGGCAGGAAGATGCTCAACAGGAGGAAACCCACCACAATGGCCATGACAATGATCAGCACAGGCCCGATGAGATCGCTCATCACGCGAAGGGCAATCTGGAGTTCGTTTTCGTAGGTATCCGCGAGGTTGTTGAGCGCACCGGGCACGTCGCCCGTGTCCTCGCCTATTCGAACCAGGTCCACCATGAGTTGGGGAAACAGTTTGCTGCGGGCCAGGGGTTGGGCGAGGGTTTTTCCATCCGTGACGGCGTCGCGGGTGTTGGAGATGGCTTCCTTGATGAGGACATTGGGGATGACCTGCTCGGTGATTTTGAGCGCGGTCAGGACCGGCACACCATTTTGGAGGAGGGTGCCGAGAGTGCGGGCGAACTGGCCGAACAGATTGATTTTGATGACATTGCCGAACACGGGGGCGGACATGCGCCATTCATCCAGCTTGCGCCCTCCGGCCTTGCTGGACTGGAACCGTTTAAACAGGACCACGAAGGAAAGGATCACCGGCACCGCGAGCCACCACCAATGGGTGAAAACATTGCTGGTGCCAATGAGGATGCGCGTGGGGAGGGGCAGCTCGACGTTGAACCCGTTAAAAATCTCAATGAACTTGGGCATCATGAACGTCATGAAAAAGATCACCAACAGGATGCCGACGCAAATGACCATGACCGGATAGATCATGGCGGATTTGAATTTGGCCTGGATATCGGCGAATTGCTGAAAATGGGTGGCCATGCGCCGGAGAACCTGGACCAGAGAACCGGAGGATTCGCCGGCCTTGACCATGTTGATGTATAGATCTGAAAAAATGCGAGGCTGGCGGGCCATGGCATCCGAGAGGGAGCGCCCCTCGGTGACTTCCTGCTTGAGGGACTGGCTGACGGAGGCGGGAATGCCCTTGGTCTGAAGGTGGGCCATGCTGGTGAGGGCCACGGTAAGGGTCATGCCGGAATTGAGGAGATTGGCGAGCTGGGTGGTGAAGGTGGCCAATTCCTGGAGTTTGGGGCGGCGTTGTTGGGAGAGCTGGGCTTGGATGGAAGGGGGAAGGAAAGCCTTGAGATTGATGCCTTGGCTGGTGGATTTGGTTTCCACCGCCGCCCCTGCTCGGGGCACATCCACCGCCATCGGAAAAAGGCCAAACCTTTGAATCTGAACCAAGGCGGCGCTGCGGTCCGCAGCATCCAGCACTCCTTCCACCATCTCCCCGGTCCGTTTGCGTGCCTTGTAAGAAAACTGCGGCATATTATAATTCTTTGTTAATCTCCGCTGCGACCCAAAAGTTTCAAAAAACGATGTTTATTGGGGGTTGGCTGCCAGCCAGAACCGGATATTGGAAGCCTGGGGGTTGTTGGGATCCAATTCCAAAACCTTGAGGTAATGGGGGCGGGCTGCCTCGGGATCATGCAGGTTTTGCGCCTGGATATTGCCCAGGGCCAGATGGGCTCCGACATGATCAGGGTGCGCGGCAAGGATTTTTTCGAATTCATGAATGGCATCCGGAATATAGCCTGCCGAGCGGAGGGCCAGGGCAAAGTTATACCGGGCATCCACGGAGCCTGGCTCGATGGCGAGGGCGTTTTCGTAGGCTGCCAGCGCCTGGGAATAAATGCTTAACCGCTGGGCCATGAAGGCCGTTTCATACTGTGCGAGAAACCAGGAAGGGTCTGCGGCGGCGGCTTGGGAGTAGCAGAGGAGCGCCTGTGTCCAATTGGCATCCTGCTCATAGAGACGGGCGTGCAGGAAAGCGGCAGCGGCGGGGGTGCCATTCTGGTGCTGGCCCGGAGCCGGTCGGGAGGGATGCTGGAAGGCATAACGCGGGAATTTGGAAAGCGGCACCTGTTCCTGCCTGCTTACGACGGGGCTGCCCTGGCCTGTGACAGGCAGGGGTGTGACGCCGTTTGCCAGGTAGGCAGACTTGGAAGAGGAATTGTTGTCATGGAACAAATGCTGCCAAAACCCTGGGGAATGACTGGAGGCCGGGACGGAAGGTTCCGGAGACCCATTGCCGGTGTCATCGCCCGCTGGGACCTGGGTCCTGGGCAGATTGGCGGCCGCACGTGGGGAAGCCACAATTTCCGGGGGCGCCGCCACCTGCACCACCTGCGCGGGAACCCATGTGGAATCTGAGGCAGATCCCGCCACTGGGGCAACCGGTCTGAAGGAGTCTGAAGCCGCCTTGGGCGCAACAGGCGCCGACTCGTTTGGACTGGAAACCACTTGAGCTTCATGACGGGGTGGATGAACCACGGCATCGGCCGTTGGACGCTCAGCGGGGCGGGGCGCAATTTCTTTCGAGGTTTCCGCTGGCGCCGGACGTGAGGCGGACTCAGGCTGGTGTTCCAGTTGGTTTACCAAGGCATTAACCTGCTCCCACTGTGAAGGTTGAGGATTGAGAGCCAGATAAGCGCGGTATTGTTCCAAGGCGGCGCCATTGTCGTGCAAATATTTCTGGTTGACCGTGGCCAGGTTCAGGATGGCTGGGGCGTAAGCTGGGTTTGAGTGAATGGCCGCTTCAAAAAAACGCACGGCATCATGAGGCATGTCCCGCTGAACCCGTGCCAGGCCCAATCCATTGTATGCGGCAGGGTCGGAAGGCCTCAGGTAAAGCGCTTTGCTGAAACATTTCTCGGCAGAAAGAGTTTCGCCCACCCGCAGATCGGCTGATCCCAGTTTCAGCCAGCCATCGGGATCGTTATCGCGCCGGAGAGTGTAGGCGGTGAACTCGGCGCGCGCGGCGTCCGGCTGGTTTTGTTCCAGCCAGAGGTTGCCAAGATTGAAGTGGGCCTCCATGAGGTCGCGGTCCAAGTCCAAGGCACGTTGATAGGCGCTGGCGGCGGCTTGGGGCTGTTGATCTGCCTCCAAGGCCATTCCATAGTAGTCCCACACCACGGCGTTGGTGGGCATGAGGCTGGAGGCCTGCTTGAAGCGGGCCACAGCCTCTGCGGAATCGCCATGCTGCAAGGCGTCCTGTCCCTGAAAAAACGCGCGTGGCCCGGCCGGGGAACAGCCAGCCAGCACCCATGCCAGCAATGCCAACACGCAGGCAATCGAAATTTTTTTGAACTGCATCCTGGCTGGTGGTAACATCCGCCCTCATAAGTGTCAAGAAACGCACGGTATATTTTATGGGTTCTCGTCCTCGCCAGCCTATGGACTGGGGCTGGCGCTGAGGCGGCGGATTATTTTGTGCCCAGCAGCGCCAATCCGAAGAGCCAGGTGGTCATAGCGCAGGGCAACGGCTTGCTTGAAGCTTATCTGCCTGATGATAAGCGGGTTGAATCGTTGTTCAACATGGGCCTGGAGCATTTTACCCATGCCAGCAACGTGGTGTCTGCGTGGCACATGTTATTGAGCACCAACGATATAGTGGCCATCAAGGTTTTTTCCAAACCCGGGCCTTACTGCGGAACGCGTCCGGCAGTGGTGGCCGCGATGGTTCACGGACTGATTACCGCAGGAGTGCCACCTGCTCAGATCATACTCTGGGATAAAGACAGCGAGGACCTGCGGGCATCAGGCTTTTCCGCCTTGGGCCGGCGTTTGGGAATCCAGGTTTGCGGCGCAATCGAGGCGGGCTATAGTCCCACCAATTTTTACCTGCCTGATGACCCGGTCATTGGCATGTTGGTTTGGGGCGACCTTGAGTTTGGCAGCACCAGCCGGGACGCCGGGCGCCGGTCTTTTGTCACCCGGTTGCTCACCCACCCGCAAACCCGTATTATTTCCGTGGCTCCATTGATCAATGAAGCCGATGCGGGAATCTGCGGGCATTTCTACAGCCTGGCCTTGGGAAGCGTGGACAACACGCGCCGGTTTGAGCAAAGTTCAGACCAGCTCTCGGTGGCCCTGCCGGAAATCATAGCCCTGCCGGAGATCGGGGATCGTGTGGTGCTGAATGTAACGGATGCCCTGCTGGGCCAGTATCAGGGAGGTCCCTCCGGCTTTCTGCAATATGCCACTGAGCTGGACCAAATATGGTTCAGCCATGACCCGGTGGCTCTTGATGTGCTGGCCATGCGCGAACTTTCCCGTGAGGCAAAAATGTTTGGGGCGAGCACCAGTCTGGCCGGTTCCGAAATTTATACCAATGCGGCCCTGCTCCAGTTGGGGGTTTGCGACCCGGCGCAAATTCAAATTGACCGCGTGCGGAACTTCTGACAATCCATCCTGAAGCTGACCGGTTTTTTGCAATGGATTGAACGCGGTTGGGTTTGCGGAGGAGGTTTGGCTTGCCTTGAACGCGACCCTGCAGCAAGGTTTGACAGGCTCGACACATTGGACCCCATGGAATGCCCTGAACATCACCAGACAGCGACCGGCGTTTGCATGCGTTGCGGCAGGGCATTGTGTCCGGCGTGCGGAGGTGAGGCGGGGGCAGGACGCCGAGCCTGTGGCGAGGCATGCGCGCGGGTATTGGACCAGCACGATCAAGCCTTTGCCTTGCTGACCCGTCAAACCCTGCAAACCGCGCAGGCCAGCGCCGTTTTCTCGGGCCTTTGCAGTTTGCTATCCCTGGCAGGGGCGGCGGGGGCGTGGTTTTATCTGCCGGTGCCTTTCCTGGTGTGGTTCTGCGCGGGCTGCGGCCTGGTTTTCATGGCCACGGCCATCTGGCAGGCGCGCATCGCCCGCAGACAGGCCGGTCCTGCATCAGGCGGGAGGTAATTTGCCTTGCTTCAACTTTCGTTGTTCGCCAAAAAATTCCCGCAAAATAGACCGGCATTCCTCCCGGCACACCCCTCCTGTGAATTGGCAGGAATGATTGAGCGTGGGAAACTGCAACAGGTTCATGGCTCCGCCTGCGGCGCCGGCCTTGGGATCCTCCACGCCAAACACCACACGCAGCAGGCGGGTATGGACAATGGCACCGGCGCACATGGGGCAGGGTTCCTTGGTGACATAAAGCGTGCAATCCGTAAGGCGCCAATCCCCCGCAGCCTGCTGGGCCTGGGTCAGAGCCAGCATTTCAGCATGAGCCGTGGCATCCTTCAAGCTCTCCACCTGGTTGAAAGCCCGGCCAATCATCCTGCCGCCACGCACCACCACCGCCCCCACAGGCACTTCTCCGGCTGCATAGGCCTTGGCCGCTTGGCGCAGAGCTTCCCTCATGAAATCCTCGTCACTGCGCAAACCCATCAACACCTCATTCATTGGCCACCCCCCACGCATGACGGGGAAGTCACCCCATCCGCACAACGCGCCTCGTGCAACGACCAAAGATGGCCGCCATCCACCCGACACTGGCAATGGGCGGCAAAAAATCCGCCTCGATATTGCCAGAACCACGGCCAGATTTTCTCACGATCCGTATCGGGAATTTTCAAGAACTCCAGCTCATCCCGATGGAAAAATCCAAACCGCCCCTCGGCATGCGCTGCCGGTGTCTGTGTCAATTTCAACCGTATTTCAAAAAGAAACATCAACCAATGAGTTTGTCCCTGGTAACCAGACTCGCTGATAATGCCAGCCAGATGCAGGTCAGCAGGAGTCAAACGCAAACCCATCTCCTCGCCGGCCTCGCGGCAGGCACAAACGTATGGAGATTCCCCCTCATCCATTTTAAGTTTGCCGCCCGGCGGACTCCAGAAACCCCGGTTTGGGTCCTGCGCCCGTTCCAAAAGCAAAACCTGCCCGGCGGCATTAAACGAATAAAGCAATGTGGCTGCTTTGTAGGGCAATTTCACCGGTGAAATGTCCTTGGCTGCGGATCAAAAGTCAACTCGCAGCCTGATCTGTGTGCTTCAAACCAGCACACACCCGGGGAAAATCCACTCAATCAAAGCTGCGGCTTGGGATAAAAACTCAAAAAGCTTAAATCCCGACAGGAATTTCCCGTAATATGGGCTGCCGCTGCATTCAAGGTTTTGTTGAATAAATTCCAATCAGGCAAATCCATCCGTTTATTTTCCAAAGACAACCGGCTTGGGATCATTGGGAAAATAAAATAAAAGCCGTCCTTGGCGGGTTCTGACCAGCATAAAACAGTCATTTTTACTTGCAGCGTATGCAGAAAGGTGTTGGAACATGACCACATAACCGCGTTGTTCGGGCAACGGCGGCACACCCATATCTGCCTCAGCCCACATTGAATGTTCAAACATAAAGGGCAACTGCAACGCTGAGTTCCTATTTTTGACTGGATAGACATATGTCCTGAGACTGACCGGAAGGCGAGCCGCCATCGGTCGGCTTATATACACTTCGGCTTTTGCGAGGTTGTAGGAATATAGTGAAAAGGAAAGATACGAGTCCCAATGGCCAAAAAAACTCAGGATAGGCAGCATTCCAAACAAGCCCACCATCAAAATTGCGGGAATGGATTCGCACAAATCGCGCAGCACTTTAAGCAGGGAGACATCATCCCGGGATGCAAACAAAACAAAAATGAGTCCAACCATGGAGATGTTCCAGGGCCAGATCACAAAATTCACGTCATGTCCAAAAGGACCAAGGAATAAGAGGGAAGCTCCATGCAGCAGGATTGCAATCAGGATTGCGGGCCAGCGAGTTTGCGCAAACCAGACACCCACAGCAATAAACACCTCAAAAAGAGGAGTCAGCGCCACGGCAAGGCGCAAGCCTGCAATAACCAAGCCGGGCAAACCCCAATCCTTGGCAGGTTGAACAAACCATTCAGGCACCACGCTCTCAAAAACGCCATTCATTTTCTGGATGCCCGCCCAAAGATAAACAAATGAAAGCACCAGCCGACACCCAGCCAGCGCAATTCGCTCCGGCAACAAGTTCAACAGGAGCATCACCCAATAAATGTACATCCAAGGCTGTTCACGATTTTGATCGCAACAGAACAGATAAAATATTGCCGCAAGAAAAAACCCAACCGCCGGCCGAAAAAACCACGCAGCGATGGCCAAGGATGACAGCGTGCTGCAAAATAATGCCAGGCTTGGATAGCGGGGCAAAACCGGCCACCAAGAAAACACAGGAACGATTGGATACTCACGCGTTGTCAGCCAAAGCGGAATGCAGCACAACATGCCCAGCAGCGTCGCACCCAGTAAAACCGCCCTCAAAAAACATACACGCTGGTCGGCGGCGCAAAATATCCGGGTAATCTTCATAGAGAATAGCAGCATCTCAAGCCGTCAAATTTGTTTGCCGGAGAAAGGTCAAATAGAGTCGCTTCTTGGTTTTGGCAAAATGACATAGCCCGGGGCGGAAAGTCAATTATTATGTTTCCTCAACCATTCTATTTTCTCAACAGAAATAGGCCTGTAATATTTACCCTGCCGGGAAGGTCTGTTTGAACATTTAACACCTCCAACAAAAACGGAATTTTTTGTTCTCAATCTCTTTGGCGCATCAACAGAATTTTCCACGGAAGACGACTCCACTCCATACTCAATGCTGCTGATAAAAGCAGTGAAATGCGCCATGCCGAAATTGACATCAACGATAATCGCCGCTGTGTTACCATCCGATTTACTAATCAGTCAGCGGCATAGGCTACTGTTTTCGCGCCGAAGAAGGATCGGACTAATGGCCGGTTTTCTTGAATTCTGACCAAGTCCTCTTCCACCCGCTGACGCAAGGATTCGTTCTGCTTCAACGGTTTCTTGGATACCCCGTTGGTTTTCATGTGGCTCCACACAAAATCGTCGGGATTCAGGTCCGGCGCATACGTTGGCAAACAATGAAACTCCAAGCGCCCGCCCAAACTGGCCACATAGCTTTGAACCACCTTTGCCTTATGGGCTGGATGCCCGTCCAACACAAGGAATACCCGCCCACGCCGGCCCTTCATGAAATTTTTCAAGAACAACACAAAGGCCTCCCCGTTCAGCTTGCCGTCATAGGTCGCCGCCCAAAACGCGCCGCGCGCATTCACCGCGCTGATCACATTGATGCTCTGCCGCTGGCCCGTGGTCTTCACCACGGGCGTGCTCCCCTTCAGACCATAGGTCCGCCCCAGCGGCGGATCCGACTGAAAGCCCGCTTCATCCAGGAAAAAAATCATCCCCCCCGCCTGTCGCGCCCGCCGTTTAAGCTGCGGATAGGTTTCGGCCAGCCACAAGGCCACGGCTTGGGGATCGCGCTCGTAAGCCCGCCGCAAGGGTTTTTGCGGCGTAATATTCAAACGGGCCAGCAGTTTGCCCACGGACGTCAAACATAATTCCACCCCCATCTTCTCCAAAATCAATTGCTGCACGATCCGCCGCGTCCAGAGTCCGAAGTCGAAGCCATACTGCCGTGGGTCCTTACCCAGAATCCAGCGTTTAACCCGTTGTTGTTGCGCACCGGTTAGTTTGGGCGGGGGCCTGCCGTGATCGATTCGGCCAATGCCTCCCAGCCCTGCTCCTTGTAATCACGCAACCAAGGGTAGATCGTGGTGCGGCACAATTCAAAGCTACGCTTTACGGCGCTGGGCAACTAACCATCTTCCGCCACACGCCGAACCGCCTGGATACGAATATGTTCAAGAGTGTTGTGCTCTAGTGTCCGGCCATCAATGGTTGCCATGTTGCGCATTATACCAAGTCCATCAAGCGTAGTCTATATAAATGACTCATCAGTAAATTGACAAATAAAAGTGGCAGGCCGAACACATCGAAGTGGATTGACAGCAAAAAGAAACAAATTCATTTATGAT
>DAIDJC010000020.1:0-4866 GCA_027451565.1 Limisphaerales bacterium
TCGCCACCACCGACCCGGAAAAAGTCCTGCCCACCATCCTTTCACGGTGTCAAAGATTTGACCTGCGCCGCATCCCTGGCAGCCTCATCGTCAAGCATCTTGCAGAAATTGCGCGAATGGAAAAGGTGTCCATCGAACCCGCCGCCCTGGAAGCCATCGCCCGAGGAGCCGATGGTGGAATGCGCGATGCCGAAAGCACGTTGGACCAACTCATCAGTTTTTGTGGAGACGCCATCAACGAGGTGGACGTGCTCTCCATGTTCGGCTTGGCGGCGTCCAACCAGATACTGTCCCTGGCCCGAGCTGTAGTGACTGGAGCGACGGCAGATGCCCTCAAACAATTGGATGATTTGACCCGCGGAGGCAAGGATCTGGGCCGCTTGCTGGGCGACCTTTTGGGTTATTTTCGTAATTTGATGGTTTTTCAGGCTTCCGGCGGGGACGCCAACCTCATCGAGGCCTCGGAAGACGCACTCTCCGCGCTCAAACAAGATGCCAGCCAGGTCCCTCCCGCTGCGGTGCCTCGAATTTTGGAAGTTTTCTCGGAGGCAGAAATGCGGTTGCGCGAGGCCACTTCCAGAAAAATCCTTGTGGAAATCACCCTGCTCCGGGCTATTGAAGCTCGCACCGCCGTTCCGATTGATTTGGTTCTCAAAGAGCTGAATCAACTAAGAACTGGTGATACTCCCGCTTCAAGCAAGTCCGCCAAACTGTCCGTGCCCGAACCGGTTCCAGCGTCAGGCACCCCAGTTCATCAGCCAGCTCTTCGACGTCCGGAGCCAGCCCCACTGCAAGCAGATTCACCCCCCCAGCCGGCTCGCACGCCTGCTGCACCCATTCAGCCCGTCCCCATCCAGCCGGATGGTTCCGTGCCGGATATCAAGGAGCTTTGGCTGAAATTGATTGATGCCGTTGGCAGGTCCAGCCCATTTTTGCGCAGCTATCTGACAGATGCCCATCCCGTTTCTTTTCAAAATGGCTCCTTGGTCATTGGCTTTGACCCGGAATTTGAGGACCGCCTGGGCTTGGTGGATAATCCACGCAACCATAATGTCCTGATCACAAAACTATCTGAGTTGGGTTTCCCCCGTTCCACCCTGAAGTTCATCAAGGCAGAAACCCCAATCGGATGGCAGCGCCCGGCGGCAGCGTCCATCCCCGCCACGCCGGCGCCAAAGTCTGCTCAAATCGCAAGCCCAAGCCCGAACACCAAAGATATTGGAGCTTCCAACCCGACCCCGGCTTCGGATGCCAAGACCAAAATAATCCCCATCAGCAAGGATGAATTTAAAAACGATCCCCTGATCCAAAAGGCATTGGACATTTTTAAGGGAACCATCGTGGAAGTTCGCTCCTGATCAAAGCCAATTTAATTTTTACTGATTTTAACCAAATCAATCACTCAACATCCTCATCAAATGCCAAACCTGGGAAAACTCGTCAAACAAGCCACCCGAATGCAGCAACAAATGGAACAGATGCAAGCCCAGCTTGCTATCCGGACGGTGGAGTCATCAAGCGGCGGCGGCGCAGTCAAAGTCACTGCCCGGTGCGATGGAACCGTGGCCTCGATACAGATTAACCCACAAGCCCTCAACCCGGAGGATGTGCAGTTGCTGGAGGAAATGATTCTGACAGGCGTTAACCAAGCCTTGAACCAAGCCAGGAATATTGCCAACACGGAAATGGGCAAGATCACCGCCGGAATGAACCTTCCTGGCTTGATGTGATGCAACTCCGGGCAATCGGGCATAAATCCCAGTCACTGCACGTTTGGAACATGTTACCTGCACCAAGTCATGCTGCCTGAATGTGTACAACGGCTGGTCGCCCAACTCTCCAAGCTTCCAGGGGTGGGCCCGCGCTCCGCAGAACGAATTACCCTGCACATCGTTCAGGCAGACAAAACACTGGCTGCGGATCTGGCCCAAGCCTTGGTGGATGCGCGCTCAAACACCCGTTTTTGCTCCACTTGTGGCTCCCTTACCCAGGATTCCCCGTGCGGCCTCTGCAAGGATCCCAACCGCGATGGCTCATTGATTTGTGTGGTGGAGAAACCCGTTGATATTTTGAGCATCGAGAAATCAGGCGCCTTCCGGGGTCGTTTCCACGTCCTGGGCGGCACCATTTCCCCGCTCGACGGGGTGGGCCCGGAAGATTTGAACATTGCCTCACTCGAACAACGGCTCAATCGGGAGGCAATTCATGAAATCATTCTTGCCATGGGCACACATGTGGAGGGTGATGCCACCAGCCATTATCTGGCCCGACGGTTTGCCCGGACAGGCTTGAAAATCAGCCGGATTGGATTCGGGCTGCCGGCAGGTTCAGGTTTGGAATACGCCGATGAATTGACCTTAAACCGGGCCTTGGACGGAAGACGGGAAATGACATGAACGCCAATCCCGTCCTTGTTTTTGACCTCGGAAAAGTGCTCGTTGATTTTGATTACAGAATTGCGTCCGAGAAAATTGCACGGCACAGCCGCCTGGGACCCAGGGAATTGCATGCCTTTCTTGGCTCCTCACCGTTGCTGGCAGACTATGAAAGCGGGAGGCTCTCACGCGAGGAATTTTTTAAATCACTCAAGGAGGCGGTTGGTTTCCAGAAAGGACTGTTGGAATTCAGCGGGTTTTTTGCTGATATTTTCACGGAAATCCCGCTTATGACTGGATTACAACGGGAGCTGAGGAAGAGGGGTTTCCAGACTTATATTTTTTCCAACACCAACGACCTGGCCGTGGAGCACATTCGTAAAAATTTCCCGTTTTTTGCTGATTTCAACGGATATGTCTATTCCTTCCAGGTTGGAGCAATGAAACCACAGCCCGCCATTTATGAGGCCATGGAATCCCTGGCTTGCGCAAAAGGGCGGGATCTGATTTACATTGATGACCGGCCAGAAAATATCGAGGCAGGCCTGGCCCGCGGCTGGCAAGCCATTCTGCATGAGGACCCCGTTAAAACCCGCCGCGAAGTCATTTCACTGCTTTGAACATTTCCAGGCATTTCACTCGCTGGATATCATGGGCCACAATCGGTTGAGGGTATTTGAACTTGGCCAGAAGAACCGGTGTTTCCCATGGGGCATGGATCATTTCCATGGGGGCCGAAGACAGTTCCGGGATCCATTCACGGATGAAATCCCCCTTGGGATCAAACTTTTCCGACTGTGAAGATGGATTGAAAATACGGAAATAGGGTGCCGCATCCGTGCCGGTCCCGGCGCTCCATTGCCAGCCACCGTTATTAGCCGCCATATCGCCATCAACCAGTTGCTTCATGAAATAGCGTTCACCCCATTGCCAGTTCAACATCAAGTCCTTGGTCAGAAACATGGCTGTGATCATTCGCAGACGATTATGCATTGTGCCAGTCGCATTGAGACAGCGCATGGCTGCATCCACAATGGGATATCCGGTGACTCCGTTGCACCAGGCATCAAAATGGTCGCGATTTGAAGACCATTTCAGCAGGTCATACTGCGGACGGAATGCGCCTTTTGTGACATGGGGAAAATGGTAAAGAACTTGCAGGTAAAATTCCCGCCAAATTAATTCGTTCAGAAAAACATCACAACCCGCCCTGCCCTCCGCATCCGCCTGCTCCCTTGCCTTGGCAAGCGCGGAAAGAATCGTGCGCACACCCAGTGTGCCCGCCCGCAAATGGGGGGAAAAGCCGGATGTGCCCGCCAAAGCAGGAAAATCCCGCCTCTTGCCATACTGGTACACGGGTCCATCCATGAATCGTCTCAATAACTCCGAAGCAGCCCTTTCCCCGGACGGAGGTAATGATTGCCTGAGGCTATGGCCCACGGATTCCGTATCTGCTGGCATGGCATGGGATTCCAAACGGGGAAAAGGCCCATGAAACGGAGCCAAAGCAGGTTTTGGCGCGGGAATGGGGCGCATTTTCCAAGCCTTGGAATAGGGAGTGAAAACGGTATAGGGGTTACCCTGTTGATTGAGAATTTCCGATTCCTCCCATGCCACCGCATCCTTGAACAACTCGAATCCGAACCCGGCGGAGAGAAGGGAGGCATGGATGCGTTCATCGCGACGTTGCGCATAAGGCTCATAGCGTTTGTTGGCAAAGACCGCCTGAGCTGCGCACTCCTTGCAGAGTTGTGGAAGAAGAACCTCCGATTTTCCCCGTCGGACGATCAGGGAATACCCCAGCGCTGCCAGGTTTTTTCTCAACGCCTCAACGGACTGTAAAAGAAATGCCAACCGCGCAGCACCCACGTCCGGCCCTGAATGAAAGGCATCTTCAAAAATGAAAACAGGAATCACATGGGCAGCCTTGCGGCACGCCTCGGTCAAAGCCACGTTGTCTCGCACTCTCAAATCCCTGCGAAACCAATGAATCACTGTCTTCACCGAGCCAGTTTAACCGGAGCCTGCGCAGTCTGCGAGCCACATCTGAGCAGAACTTCATCCCAAACCTTCCCGCTTGGCCGGCATCCCGCACAATTCCCTAAATTCCAAGTGACAAATGCTCACGGGATAAGCTCACGGGATATTGCATTAAACTCCACCAAATGGTAACGTCTTTCCTGCATGCATGATCTGTCAGACCGGATACCAAACTTAGAATCCTCAACCAGTAAATTCATCCGCCGTACAATATGGAACCGCTGATTGAAGGTGTTCATAAATTCCGGAACGCTGAGTTTGGAAATTATCGCAAATTATTCCGCAAGCTGTCCCAGGAAGGGCAAAGCCCGCACACCCTGTTCATCACCTGTTCGGATTCCCGGGAGCGACCATCTGGCGCGCAAGTTCCCATGCGCGAATAGTCAGTTGGGCGCGCGGCACGACTTCGCTCACTACACCCAGATTCAACGCTTCAGCGGCCGAAAGCTTC
>DAIDJC010000020.1:4876-21940 GCA_027451565.1 Limisphaerales bacterium
CAACATTGTCCCTCCTGCCAGCGCCAAGGGCGACACCAATTCAACTGCTGCTGCCATTGAATTTGCCGTCTCCACACTCAAGGTGAATGACATTGTGATTTGTGGGCATTCCCAGTGCGGGGCCATCAGCGCCCTCCTTTCCAAGGACCCGGTCAGCCCGGACACACCTCATTTGCGGGATTGGCTCAACCTGGCTGCCCCTGCCGTGGAAACCATCAAAAGGCAGTATGCCCATTTAAGTGACCCAAACGCGCAAGCCACTGCAGCCGCCGAGGAAAACGTGCTTTTTGGCCTGGAAAATCTGCACAGCTACCCCTGTGTTCAAGAGCGCCTGTCCAATGGCTCCCTGCGTTTGCACGCTTGGTTCTTCAAGATTGCCACTGCGGAATTGTTTGCCTATTCTCCTGAAACCCATCGTTTTGCGCCCTTGGTGGAAAGCGATGGCTCCAACACCTAAAACCCACGTCAACCGGCGCCTGATGACAGAGCTAAACCCTGCTTCACCTTGGGCAGCAAACAGATTGAAAACACTGTCAGACTCAATCCGCTGAGGACCACCCAAGTGGCTGCCGCCGGACGCCCTGCCTCAAAAAGGGTATTGGCCGCGAGCGCGCTCATGGTCAAGTTCGGACAAAAAAGGAGAAATGTGCCGCCATCACCTCCGGTTTTAAACCATCGTCGGTGCAGGACTTCCCTAAATCCCAGTAAAACCACGCTGCAACCCACCGCCAAAAGCGATGTTTCGGTAAACAGTAATTTAGGGTCAACCAGCAGTCCCAGCGACATGAAAAAAACAGGAATTAAGAACCCCCGGCTGATGGGTGCAATATAATCTTCCACTCCTTTCCCTTGAAAATGGGTGCGCGCCATGAACAACCCCAAAAAAAAGGCTGTCTTGGGAGCTGCAAGCCCTAATTTAGCGCCCACTGCGCAAATCACCAGGACAAGCAACACAAGAAAATGAACGCGCCACCGGGTGGTTTTCAATATGATCCATTGAAACATCTTGGTGACGTGGGAGGCAAATCGGCTGATCAAAAAAATGGTCAAAGCCATGCCTGCCAGCCGGAATGTAATCCACCAGGTCAAACCATCCTTGCTGGCCGCGCCGCCCACGGTCAAAATGACGATGGTCAAAACCTCCAGGGCGATCATAATTTGCAGGACAAAATCCCGGGACAAACCGCTCAAGCCGTCATAACACTTCCATCCCGGATAGGCCATGCTGATGGAACATCCGCTGAGTGCTCCTGCTGCCAGAAGCGAATCCCTCAAATTGAGGCCCGATAAATGGGCCACGGGCAATAAAACCAGATACTGCACGAAAGACCAGCCCAAGGCATAACTCAGGGATGGCAGAAAATCTCGAAACGGAGGCAACTCAATCTCCATGCCCACCTCCAGCAAAACAAGTAAAAACCCGACTTCACCAGCCTGCTCCAGCATCGTTTTGACCTCTGCCTGAACAAAAGGTTCCAATATCAGTCCGAAAACCACAAAAAAGACATTGCAAAGGGCCGGACGCCCCAGATAACGGCAAATGTCTGGCACTGCCATCAAAAGGAGCATCAGACAAATGATGGTGTCTATGCTGTTCACAAATTTTATTCGTCCCTCCGTCCAGAAAGGCGCCTAGCCGTTGGACATCCAGAATTCCCTTTGCTACACTGCGACCCGATTTATGAGTTCAGATATTTCCAAATCCGTCACTCCGGCGGATTTCATTCGCGAGATTGTCGCCCAGCACGTGGCAGAAAACAAGTATTCGCGAATCGTTACCCGTTTTCCTCCGGAGCCAAACGGCTACCTGCACATAGGACATGCCAAATCCATCTGCCTGAATTTTGGCATCGCCCGGGAATTCGGTGGAACCTGCAACCTGCGAATGGATGACACCAACCCGGCCAAGGAGGATGTGGAGTATGTGGAAAGCATAAAGGCCGATGTCCATTGGCTTATCCAAGACTGGGCAGAGCAGCAACTGGGGTTGAATGCCAGCGGACAGCCTTTCTATGCCAGCGACTATTTTGAGGCTCTTCATGGATTTGCCGTGGACCTCATCAAAAAAGGCAAAGCTTATGTCTGCGATTTATCTCCTGCGGACACGGATGCATATCGTGGCGCCCCCGACCGTCCGGGCCGCAATTCCCCGTGGCGGGATCGCAGCGTGGATGAAAACCTCGACTTATTCTCAAAAATGCGGGCCGGGGCCTTTCCAGACGGTGCCTGTTCCTTGCGTGCCAAAATTGACATGGCCAGCCCCAACGTCTGGCTGCGGGACCCCCTTCTCTACCGAATCCGCCATGTCGCCCATCATCACACCGGATCCGCCTGGTGCATCTATCCATTGTACGACTTTGCTCACTGCCTGAGTGATTATCTCGAAGGCATCACCCACAGCATTTGCACTTTGGAATTTGAGGTGCATCGGCCTCTTTACGACTGGATATTGGAGAACTTGGACCTTCCCAAAACCCTCCCCAGGCAGTACGAATTTGCCAAACTCATTCCAAGCCACACCATTGTCTCCAAGAGAAAACTCATCTCCATGGTCCAGGAGGGCATCGTGTCGGGCTGGGACGACCCGCGCCTGCCCACCCTCAGCGGAATCCGACGCCGTGGCATCACCCCCAATGCATTGCGTTCCTTCGCCACCAAGGTGGGCGTCACCAAATACATCAGCCTCACAGACATTGCTGTTTATGAACATGCCATCCGGGATGACTTGAACGCTATTGCCCTGCGTCGCCTGGCAGTCCTGCGCCCACTCAAGGTCGTCATCACCAATTATCCCGAAGACCGGGTTGAGGAATTTGAGGCCGTCAACAACCCGGAGAAACCGCAGGCCGGCAAACGTTTGATCCCATTCAGCCGCGAACTGTTTATCGAGAGGGATGATTTCGAGGAAACTCCCCCGCCCAAATTTTTCAGGCTCAAGCCAGGTGGCGAGGTTCGCCTGAAATATGCCTTCATCATCAAATGCGACGAGGTGATCAAGGATTCGAATGGAGTGGTAACGGAACTTCGTTGCACAGCAGATCTGGACAGCCGCACGGGTGGCGTCACATCAGGGCGCAAGATCAAAGGAACCATCCACTGGGTGAGCGCCCGACATGCAATCCAGGCTGAAGCCAGGCTTTACGACCGCCTCTTCACCGAGGCGGAGCCGGAAAAGGATGGACGCGATTTCCGCACTGTCCTCAATCCCAGTTCCCTTGAGATCGTGACCGCCTTATGCGAACCAAGCCTGCTCTCCACAGCAGCCGCCGAGCGATATCAATTCGAGCGGTTGGGTTATTTTGTTTTGGACAGGGATACAACGCCAAACAAACTTGTGTTTAACCGCTGCATCACGCTCAAGGATACCTGGTCCAAGGTCAAGCCCTGATCGGGCCATGTTCACGGCCCAGCCATGGACATGCGGAAGCCTCCTTCTCGGGCTGGCCAAATTTCCTTAATTCATCAAACCTAGTTGATATTGCAGGTTGGCCTGCTGGATCAACAGGTTATAATGTGCATTGGTATCGCTGATCTGGGCGGATGTCAGGTTTAATTGCGCTTCGCTGAGTTCCACGATGGAACTGCTGCCAACTTTATACCGGGCATCCGCAAGCTCGTAAGCTTGGGTGCTTGTCTGGACCAACTCCGCCGTGGTTTTGATTTCCTCGAATGCATTGTTCACATTTAACCAGGCAATGTGAACATCCCGAACAATGTCGTCTTCCAAATTGCGCACCAGTTCCGCATCCGCCTTGGCCCGGTATTCTGCCTCATGCTGCTTGGCCAGGTAATAACCACCGGCGAACAGCGGAAAACTCAATTCCAACCCTCCCACCGCATAATCATTAGGAAGATGATAATCATGCAGGGGAGAGGCACCCAGCGTGCCAAAGGCCGAAATGGTGGGGAGACGGGCATCCCTTTGCGCCTTGGCAAAACTAAAAGCAGACTGGTTTTGGCTCCTCAGGCTCAAGAGTTCCGGCCTTTGAACCAGCGCCTCCTGAACAAGCGACGAATCATCCAATGGCTGGGGATGGGGAATGAATTGGGGGCCGTCTTCCCGGAGATCAAAAATGTGGAGAGTGGGATAACCGAGCGCTGTGGAGAGCATGGCCATGGATGCGGCAGCATCGTTGGATGCCCTCTCCACCAACAACTCGCTTTCCTGCACCGCCACCTGTGCAAAACTCACATCCAGAGTGGATTTGAGTTTGTTTGAGGCCAGCATGCTCACCTGGTCGCTCAGCAACTGCCGGGTTGCCAGGGTCTGTTGCGCCACCTGCAAAATGGCCTGGGCTTGGAGCGCGCCCAGATAATTCACCGCCACGCCCAACAGCACCTGCTCACGAGTGGCATCGGCATTCAGCGCCGCCGCCTTTAATTGATATTTTGAACTAGCGGCCAGATTGTAGGTATGGCCAAAGTCCGTGATCAACTGGCTGACGGTCGCCCCGCCTGCCAGGCGGTTATATACTGTGGGATTGTTTAATCCGCCAGCCAGTATTCGCGCATCCTCGGAACTCGCACCCACTGCGTCACCATAAAGACTGGCATTGGGGAAATAAGCGCTGCGAGTTTCTGTCAAAACCTCTTTGCTGGCCAAAGTCCGGTAATCTGCAGCAGCGATCTGCGGATGATTGTGCAAAGCAATAACCTTGGCCTCGTCCAAAGTCAGTGGCATGACCATATTGGTGGACTGGCCATGAGCCGCCAGGCCAATTTCAGCGCATGCCAATGTAAGAATCAAAACAGATTTCATTGCAAAAAGGTATTAATGTGCCGGATTGTTCGGGGCGCCGTCCGCCAGTTTTTGATTGGTCAGGGACTCTGAACGCCGGTATAAAACATAGTATGCGCACGGAACTATAAAAACAGTAAGCACAACCGAGACGGTTAACCCGCCGATGATGGCCCGGGCAAGCGGCGCGTAAGCCTCGCTTCCCGCTTCCAATGCCATCGCCATGGGAATCAATCCGAACAACGTCGCCAGGGATGTCATCAACACGGGACGCAAACGAACACGGCATGCCAATGAAACAGCCTCTCGCAACGAGTGGCCCTCCTCCCGCAAACGCCGCGTGAATTCCACTATCAAAATACTGTTTGACACCACAATTCCCACCATCATCACAACACCCATCAGCGACATGATGTTCAGGGTGGTGCCAGTGATGTACAACATGAAAATCACACCTGCCAATCCTGTCGGCACCGCCAAAAGAATCAGGAAAGGATCCCAGAAAGATTTGAATTGTGCCACGAGAATGAGATAAACAAGGACTGTGGAGAGAATCAGGCCCAAGCCAAAGCTTTTAAAAGATTCATTCATGGCTTTAACTGACCCGTATACCTTCACCACCGTATTTTTGGGAGGGTTTGACCCATCCACGATTTTTTGAACAGCCGCGGCCAGCCGACTCAGGTCCTGGCCTGAAGGCGCCACATAGATATCCACCGTTCGGCGAATCTGGTAATGATCCACTTCCGTAGGGGCTTCCACGTGTGTAATCTTGACCACGTCATCCAGCCTGGTGGGAAATTTCAAATGCGGGGACCGCAGCGGCATGGTGCCAAAGTCCGCCAGGTTTTTGATGATGTTTTCAGGATACTGCACGGTCAGGAGGTAATTGTTGCCGGTCACCGGGTCAATCCAGTAACTGGGCGCAATCATACCGTTTGAAGTGAGGGCGGTGATCAGGCTGTCTATCACATCCTGAGCTGACAAACCAAGTTCGCTGGCCCGCTTCCGGTCTATATCCACCTTCAGCGACGGATAATCCACGTCCTGGGGAATAAGCACATCGCTCACTCCGGGAATGGCGCGGACTTTTTCTGCGATTTGGGAGGCAATATCGTGGGCCACCTGCACGGTGGGGCTACTAACCTTGATGTCAATCGGGGCGGGTACGCCCTGATTAATGACTGCATCCACCAAACCGCCCGTTTGAAAATAGCCGGTGACATCAGGAACCTCGGCGTGCATGCGGGCCCTCACCAGGTTCATATAGTCAAAGCTCGAAAGCTTGTGACCATCATTGAGCCCCACTTGTACCACCGCTGTGCTGGGGCATGAGTTGGGATTCAATATGGAATTGAAACCCGGTGTGGTGCCGATATTCGAGACGATGATTTTGAGATCTTTGGCCGGAACCACCTCGCGCACCACCTGCTCAACACGGGCCACGAGGTCCTCCGTTAGTTCAAGCCGCATCCCCGTGGGCGCCTTCACGCTGATCACAAATTGACCCGGGTCCGTGCGTGGAAAATACGATTTTCCAAGAAAAGGATAAACCCCAAGGCTTAGGATGAAGAAACCTATGATAGCAAGCACTGTTGCAGCGGGCCGGAGCAGCGCCAGCTTAAGACTTCCTTCATAATGGTCTAGCATTGAGGAAAATTTCTGATTAAACCAGTGGTTGAATTTGTCTCCCAATGATTTGGGCTCCGCAGCCGCCTCCCCTTCGTGACCCGGCGATCCGCCGTGGGGACCCGAGATCAAATTTGCACAAAACAAGGGAACCACAGTCATGGCCACGATGTAAGATGCAAAGAGCGAGAGAATCACAGCAAGTGCCAGAGCCGTGAAAAGGAATTTGCTAACGCCGTAAAGAAAGACCACGGGAAAAAACACGATCGCCGTGGTAAGCGTGGCAGCCAGAACGGCCAGTTGAACCTCCTCACCGCCACGCTCGGCGGCAACCACCGGAGATTCGCCCATTTCAAGATGGCGAAAGATATTTTCCAGCACGAGCACGGAGTTATCAATGAGCCGGGAAAAAGCGAGGGCCAACCCGCCCAAAATCATGGAATTGATTGTTCCACCGCCAATCGCCAAGGCTATGAATGCTGCCATGGCAGACAGCGGAATAGAGAGGAAAACCGCAGCGGTGGCCCGCAGGCTGCCCAGGAAAATGATGATCATCAAGCCGGTGAGAACCAAGCCAATGGCTCCCTCATGCACAAGGGTTGATATCGAAGTGCGCACGAAAACCGATTGATCGAACACCACCTGCGTCACAAGCTGCTTTGGAACGTCCAGCAAATGTGACACCACGTTTTTCACTCCGTTGACCACCACGATGGTATTCGCATCGCCACCAGATTTCAAGATGGGCACATATACGGACGCCTGCCCATTTATTCGCACTTTGTTGTATTGAATTTGAGATCCGTCCACTGCCTTGCCCACGTCGGCAACCAAAACGGAGGATTCCGCAGACAAACCGGTGCTTTTGCTGGGAGACTTTGGAGCGCTGGCCACATCCTCACCCATCATGGGCGATCCGGTGACCGTCTTGAGGGGCACTTGGTTGAGATCAGACATTTTGTTGATCTGGTTGTTGACGTACACGTCATAGTCATAAGGACCAATTTTGACATCGCCAGCAGGCAGAATGAGGTTGGCTTGATTGACGGTGTTGACAACATCCATTACCCCAAGTTCGTTGGCCTCCAACTTCAGAGGGTCCACATAAACCATGATCTGGCGGTAGCGACCTCCGAATGCAGGGGGAACGGATGCGCCCGAGATGCCGGCCATCTGGTTGCGAACGGTAAACTGGCCAAGGTCTCTCAATTCGGCTTCTGACAATCCCTTCCCTTTTAGAGTCACAAGGCACACAGGGAGACTGGATGCGTCAAATTTCATCACAATTGGCGGCAAGGTGCCTGAAGGCAGGTACCTGAGGCTCGCCATGGCTAGGTTGGCAATCCTGGTGACGTCGGAATCCGGATTGGATCCAGGCTCAAAATAAACCTTGATCAAGCTCACTCCAGTAAGCGATCTCGACTCCATGTGGTCCACGCCTGAGGCCAGGGTGAACATGCGCTCAAACTGGCCGGTGATGTCATTTTCCACCTGCTCTGGCGCCATGCCGGAATAAAACGTTGCGACCACCACCACGGGTATGTTGATGGGGGGAAATAAATCCACCGGCATGCGAAGCAGGCTGGTGACTCCCACCACGCAGGTGATCAGACATACCACCACAATTAAATACGGAAATCGAATGGCGAATCGCGACATGATTTTTTTGCTTTGGTTTTATGGATTGCTTACGGCAGACCGAAGTTTCTCGACGGTAAAATTATCGGATTGGCAAAGTTCAATGATTTTTTGGTCCTTGGCAGCCAGTCTGGCCGCAACCTGTGGCAATTGACCGGCTATTTTTAAGGGAATGGTTTGCACCCCATGCCGACTCCCATGAATCAAATCTCCAGATTGAACCTGGAGACCCGCCACCTCAACCGGTTGACCAAATTCGACCACATGTAAATAGGCGTGGGACAGAGACACATTTGTGGCAAAAAGCGGGAATCCGATTTGTTCCGCAATGGGAAGTTCGCGGACTGAACCGTTGGTGACCGCGCCGCAACATCCCAATGCACGCAAAATATTGACATGAACACCGCCTAGAAAAGACCCAAGCCCGATCCTTGTGGCAACATCCTGAATCACCACCACCCTCGGCGAAGGCAAGGAAAGAACATAATCCCACCAATCCTGGCGAATTGACATGGATCCATCTGCCATTGGAGGAGCGGATCCGCGCACTTTCAAAGTAACCGCATAGCCGATCATGTTGGGAAGTTGAGGAAAAAACGAGCGCACCGAATTGTTCATAAACCCTTCATTGCGCAGTCGCTCGCGAAAGGTTTCTATTGCATCTGCCAGCGTGCAGCCGTGGATTTTACGCAGTTCTTCCAATTCTTCCAAAGTCAGGTTAGGTTTCATTTGATTTAAAGGATTAATGTCTGGTGGCGTCAATTTTGGAACAGGTGTGGAAACCCACTTCATCACGACCATTTTTCAGCGTCGCCGGCGGCCTGCTTTGCGCCCCCGCCTTCCGAATGGTTGGAACGAATCTAAATTCCTTACTGGACATTTTTAATCTGATTTTCATCATTCATCGAAATGTCGGTCGTTTTGGGAGTCACTTTGCGCCCAGCCCATAAATCTGACCGGTCGCCCACCACAACGGTTTCGCCCTCATTTAATCCCGATAGAATCTGATATTTGTCGGGCATTTCCAATCCGAGGGTCACAGGCCGTTCCTCAATTTCGTTGTCTGAATTGACAACGTAAACCTCCGGATTTTTACCCCCCGTGATGGCCTCGGAGGGCACCACCAATGCATTCGGTGTTTTATCCAAATCCAGCATCACTGTGGCATACATTCCCGGAATCAGCTTCAAGTCAGGATTGGGCACCTCAATTTCAACCATCATGGTGCGCGTATCAATCGACACTTTGTCGGTAAACCTCGTTATTTTTCCGGTGATTAGTTCGTTATTAACCGAATCCACTTGCACCCTCACCAGGTCATTCAGGTGGATATCCTTGACGTATTCAACCGAAACCGGGAAATCCAGGCGCAGCAGGTAGTTGTCCGAGACGCGCACCAGCGGCAGCGACTGGGAATCCGAGCTTGTCCCAGCCTGGATCAGTGCGCCAGGATCAGCATAGCGCCACGTCACCACTCCATCAAACGGGGCGGTGATGTTCGTGTAACTCGTGAGTGTTTGGAATTTCTCCACCTCTGCCAGCGATGCGGAAATGGTTGCAGCCGTGGCCTGGTCATTGGCCTCGGCCGTGTCCAGGTCCTGCTGGGCAACCAGTCCCGGATGCTCACGATTCACCGAATACAATCTCGTGAAAATCAAATCGGCATTCGTATGGTCGGCCCTGGCCTTTTGCAAGGTTGCCACCGCGTTGTCCAATTGGGCCTGAAGCTCGGGAACTTCTATGGTTGCCAACAGTTGGCCCGCTTTTACGTGATCCCCAAAGTCCACATTCATTTGGTTTACATACCCAGCCACCTTGGCATTCAAAACAGCCTCCACATAGGGGCGGAATTCAGCGGGGATGGTCACCATTTTGGAAACCGTCTGCCGGCTCACCTTGGCTACGGCCACGTCGGGTGACTGGCTGGCCAATGTGGAGGTCCCATCACCTGCAGCGTGATGCCGGAAAATTTCCCAGCCAATGAGTACTCCCCCGGCCACGAGCAGAGCAATGATAAGTGGTCCTTTTTTATTCATAGTTTTAGATTTTAAAAATATTCAGATCTTTGCCTTGGAAAATTTAATCGAAAAACAACTTCCAGTGCGGGGATTGCTTTGCACTTCCACCGTGGCGCCGTGGGCGGTACATATGGACTTCACAATGGATAAACCCAGTCCAGCGCCTCCGGAATCTCCCGACCTTGCGGGGTCCACACGATAAAATCTTTCAAAGACATGCGGCAACGCCTGGACTGGTATCCCCATTCCATTGTCCGCCACCTCCAAGTAAACCTCACCGTTGGATTCACGAACGCAGAGTTGCACAGATCCCTGGCTCGGCGTGTATTTGATGGCATTGTCAAGGAGATTCACAATCACCTGCTTAAGCCGGGCCTTGTCTCCTTGAATTGTAACCGGGTTTGAGGCGTCGCTGCGAATGGAAATGCCTTTGTCCTCCGCCAGCAGGCTCATCTGTTCAGTCGTGCTCCGGGCCAGTTCGGCAAGATCAAACGTTTGCCAATCCGTTTGAGCCTCCCCGGCGTCAAGCCGCGAAAGCGCAAATAATTGCTCAACAATTTTGCCAAGCCTCGAAACCTCCTCCAACATGCTGTAAACACGATCTCGGGTTTCTGCAGTCAATGACGTTTCCGCAGCCAACATTTCCAATTCTCCGTGCAAAATCGTCAGCGGGGTGCGCAGTTCATGGGATGCATCCGCCACAAAACGCGTGGAGTTTTTGAATGCATCATCCAAACGCGCAATCATCCGGTTGAGAGCCAGGGACAGCGCCTCCAGTTCGTCCCCCGTGCGGGCCACCGGCATCCGGTCGCTGGTGTTATGCTGTGTGATCAGTTCAGCCGCCTGCGTGATCTCTGCAACCGGCTTCAAGGCGCGCCTCACCAAAATCCACCCTCCCGCGCCAATAATCAAAACTGCAAGCGGCAATCCCAGCGCCATCCGCACAAACAAATGGTTCAACATGGCTTCCGCAGGATCCAGCAAGGCTCCCACCTCAACATAGTACCCCTCTTTGCCTTGCGTCGAAACCTTCACCACCCCTTCCACAAGCGTCCCTCCATCTGATAATTCCATCTTTTTATCCCAGCTTCCAATGGCAGCGTCCGCATCCAAATCCAGCGGCGGCACTTCCGCGGTCTTGAATGAATTATCCTTGGGATCGCCGGATTCATAAATCACATCCCCATTCGCGCGAGTAACGCGAATAAAACGGTTGTTTATCTCTGGCGCGTAAAGCGATTTGATTTCCTGTATCACGTAGGGTTCTCCCGTATTCTGAACATGTGCCAAAAGAGTGTCAGCAATTTGCCTGGCCCTGGACATCTGGATCTGCGCCGTATCTTTTTGAACAAAATGCTGCAGCCCAAAATAAAGCAAAACCGCCAGCAATACGAAAATGCCGCTCAAGAGGCTGGTGTACCAAACCACTAGCCGAAATCCTATGGAACTGTGCGTCATGCCGCTGTTTCGTCGTTCAGGCTGTAACCCACCCCTCGAACGGTGCGCAGTAACTTGATCTGGTAGGGATCATCAAGCTTTTCCCTGAGATGCCGCACATAAACATCCACGATATTGGTCAATCCTTGGAAACTCTGGTCCCAGACATGTTCGATGATCATTGTTCTGGAAAACACTCTTCCTGGATTGGTGGCCAAATACTCCAGTAACGCATATTCTTTGCTTGTCAGCTCAATTTTTTTTCCACCACGCCGCACATTTTGTGTCAATCGGTCAATTTCCAAGTCCGCCACCCGCATGACGCTTGAGCGATTCACCGGACCGCGCCTCAAAAGCGCCTTGATCCTTAATAAAAGTTCAGCAAATGCAAATGGTTTGGTCAGATAGTCGTCCGCTCCCGCCTCAAAACTTTTCACTTTGTCCGTCATCCCGTCACATGCAGTCAGCACCAATATCGGCACTTGTTGATTCTTGGAGCGGATCTTTTGCAGAATCTGGCCGCCACTCAACCCAGGCAACATCAGGTCCAAAATGACCAAATCATATTCATAGGCGGATGACAACTCCCATCCCCCCGAGCCATCGTGGGCCACATCCACCGCAAACCTTTCGGCTTTCAAGCCGCGTACGATGATGTCTGCCACTTTCTTTTCGTCTTCAATCAACAAAATGCGCATATCACTTGCTCAATCAATTAGAGCATGTTGCCATTAAAAGAGCGTAAACGTTTCATTAAAATTCATTCACCTAAACCTTCTGCAAAAGTAGTTCTCCTTTAATATATTGCCTTTTCCCTGAAGCGTCCACGCGTTTCCGAGACTTGAGAACAATTGCATGACCCATTTTGCTCCCAGGAATCTTGGCTCCGAATTGGCAGCCCATTTTGTGCGATCGTCACCCCCACAATGCTGCCTTTTGCCCAAAAATTGCTTTCTTGGCCCACTTTGGATTCAAATGTTCACAACCCGTTTACGAATAGATTATTACGACAAATTGGCGATTAAAACAGGCTCAAAAAATTTAAAATCCTCGGCTTGCGCGTTAATCCTTGGATCCAGTGAAAATTTGCTCTTTCTTTGGGCAAGACAACAACCGGCCTGCTTTAAATCGGGACAGTTGGAAAGCTATTCAAATCCTCTCGCTCCTATTTCTCAAGAGAAGCCTCCATTTTTCACAATTTATCACTTTGGCACGACGCTTGCGAAGTTCGAGTGGATTTATGGCGGTAGTCGTACCAGTGGTTTACAAACCGGTTAAATTTTTCAGGCCATTGACTGCCTTGATGATTCTGACAGTCATTGCTTTTGCCCTTCCATTAAAAGCCGCCACAAACTTGCAAGTAAGCTGGAGCCAAAGCAGTGACACCAATGTGTTGGGTTACAAGCTTTATTATGGAACGGCCAGCCAGCAGTACACCAACGCCATATTGGCCGGAAATGTCACAAACATAACGGTTTCAGGCATCCAGCCTGGAGTGAGGTATTATTTTGCGGCAACCAGCTACAATGCCGCGGGTTGGGAAAGCTCTTTTTCCCCGGAAATTTCATACATCGTTCCCATTGGCACGGCTCCTCTGGCTGGAATGGCCAGTTCTGCGTCCGGATTTTCATTCAGCGTGAATGGAATGACATCGAATCCCTATGTGGTTTTGGCTTCGACCAACCTGATCAACTGGGTGGCATTGGCCACGAACATAGCTCCGTTCCTGTTTACAGACCCCAATTCAAGCCAGTATGGACATCGCTATTACAAGGCGGTTTTGGAATCAAATTACAAGCCTCAAACTTCGGCGGCACCAAGCATCACCTGGCCCACTTTGAAGGCGCCAAACCGCACTCCAAATGGCTTTCGTTTTAACGTCGAACAAACATCCGGCGCCAGTTATGTCGTTTTGGCCTCAACCAATCTGGTGAATTGGACGGCATTATACACGAACACGGCGCCATTCTCTTTTACCGATGGAGACAGCTTCAATTTCAATCATCGCTACTACAAAGCTGTTTTGGAAAGCGCCTACGCTCCTTGATTCATGAGCCTTCCTTGCCGGGAACTGGCAATACCCGGGCGGCGGAGAACACAGCGGAGCTTGTGAATGGCGGGGTACCCTTTGATGTCGAGCCTGTTTGAGAAATCGAGGGCGTCACACTGATGGATTGTTCCAGTTGGTTGGTGACATCCCGCCAGGCGGTCTCGGCGTCCGTCTCGCCTGACACGATGATCTCAAAAACCTTCTGTCCGCGGTCTCCCCTGCCCTCCCATACAGCCCGAATCAGGTTGTACCGGGCTGATTCGTTTTGGACGTAGGCATCACGGCTGGCCCCGGATTCCCAGCGGCAATGAAAAACCTGCACGCGGCTGGTGTCATTGGCAAAAACATACCGGCGAATAGGCAACTCGATGCCATGGACGTCCAAAAAACTCAGTTGGGGGCCTTGCTCCATTTTTAAGCCCATGGCCGTTAGGCAAATTTCCGGGGTATGCCTCTTGGCCAGATACCCAGCCACGCGCCCCGGTCGCCAATCAAAATAAAACGCCTGCCAGAATGTGCCGTCGGGGGCAGTCCACGTTCCTTCCTTGCCTTGATCATAGCGCAATAAATTCCTTGTGGTCTCGTCAATGGCGAGCGATTTAAACGAGGGATTTTCCGAGGGGAATTGAAAAGTCCAATCCGGTGATTTATGAATGTATTGATCACGCTCATAGTACCAAGCGTGAACGCTGACTTCCACCAGGGCCAGCCAGCCAGCCAAGGCCCAGCCGAGATATCGAACTTTTGATGAATTCAAACCGGGTTGAGACGTGCCATCGGAAACCACTTTATTTGGCACGGTTGGATGTGGTGAGGCCCCGGAACTTTGGCGGCGCCAAAGCCAGTACCCCAACAGCCAGAGAATAGCCGTGCAAAAGAGGGCCGTCGAAATGCCGGCTGGGTCATGATAAGATTCAATGGCGGCAACCCCATTTCGAGCCGCAATCATGGTTAGAAAAAACATGCGTCCAATATTGAAGGTGAGGGCAAGAAGAAACCCTGCTGGAATGAACAGAATTCGCCATAGAATTCGCAGACGGAAAAACTCACCCAAAAAAAGGCAGGTCATGAGACTGGTTTGAAAGGAGCGGATGCCACTGCATGCCTCCTCAATACCCACAATCCCACTGGCCACCTGGATCAAATTGCCGTGGAGCAAGGCGGGGACACCTGCAACATAAAGCATTTGCATGACCACCAAGGCGCTAAAGTGGGTTAGACCCTGGATGATTGGAGCTTCAAACAAGGTTGGCCACGGAATGGCCACCAGGATAAACGAAATGGGAAACGCCAACTCGGTCATCCAGCGCTTGCCAAGCGTCGTCCAAATAACCCCAAGGGTAACCCCCACCGTCATGATGCCAAAGACCCACTGAATGATTCGCCACTCTGGAGTGGCCGCTTCCACCAGTCGGACGGGAAGATAGCACAAGGCGAAAAGCCAGGTGAACAGGACGCTGGAAACTCCCAGGATTTTACCAACGGATGGGTCTGGAGGCGCCTGCTTGGCGGAGGCATAACGTCGCAAAAAAAGCCCGCCACAAAGGAATGGGACAATCAGGCCATAGCCATATTGGGGATCCGTGGACCACTCAATTCTCAGGTTGTTGATCAAACGAACCCAGAGGTAAACCAATGCAATGAGAACAAATCCCCAAACATTGAGGTTCTTTTTCATGATTTACGATTCAAAGCGCCAAAAGTGTAAACGAATATTTCGCTGAGGCATAGCCAAAGCGGCAGCATAACCGCCCTGAGGCTTCAGGTCTTCCATCAACCATTCCTCCCCGGGTTGAACCCCCTGCAACCCGTGGACCAAAGAAGGTGCTTCTTCAGGAGTAAAAGAGACCATGACATCCCGCAGGTGTTCACCAATTCCTACACCGACCGCCTTCAAAACAGCTTCTTTTCGGGTCCATAGGCTGTAAAAGGCTGTCAACCGGTGTTCATTTGCCAATTGATTCCACGCATTGATCTCCTGGAAAGTCATTATGCCTCCCACCAAGTCCTCCAAAAAATCCAGAGGCCTGACCTGTTCCAAATCCACTCCCAATGGACACACCCTGGTGAAGGCGTATAAAGCCAGTCCTCCAGAATGCGCTTGGTTAAAGTGCAACTGCGGAATTCCGCAATCCCGCACCAGTTCCGGTTTGCCATGCGCACCAATGAAAAATTCAAGAGATTGCGGCGGGATGCCCATGCACAGCCCCAACATATGACGAAGTATTCCCCGGCTACAAATGAAACGGCTGCGGGAAAGCGGAGGGTAAAAACGATCTGCACGCTGGATTTCAGGTACAGTCAGCAATGACTCCCAGTCCTTAATCCGGCTGGATGCCGCGTCCAGGGAAGCAACGAGCACATGAACCTGATTGGTGTCCAAATCCAGCGATTCCACTGGCAGCCAGCAGTTTTTGCCAGAATGCGGCATGCGAAAGCTTAAGAACCGATGACGTTGAATCAAAGCAAATTTTCGCCAGCCGGAATCTTCCCCCGCAAACCCAATCAAAGGGTACAATTGCCACCAAGATAAAAATTAGAGCGCATTAAAAAACGCGGCCAATGTAAACATTGGCCGCGCGGGTTGGTGCTTAAGGGTTTTTAAGCGCGGGGCTTTCCGAAAGACTTCAAGCTGCAGACGCCAAACGAAAGCAAAAGCAGAGAGGCCGTAACGACCGTTGAAGCCTCAGGCACGGGAGCGTAAAGAAGCAATGCCTGCGGGGGCTGACCGTCCGGATTGGGGCCATTTTGGGAGCTATCAGGACTGGGCAAAAACATTTGCACGGTCGTGCTGGGAGTGAGACCTGAAAGTGAATTCAAATAGGTGTTCATGAAACCCACCGCCAATGAATCGCCGTTGTTGCTCACAGCTGCAAACTCGGGGCTTCCAGAAAGCGTGACCGATCCCACGGCTGATGAATCATAAAGCGCGGTCCAAATGGCCAACTGCAAGCCCGCTGCCTCATTAAAGTTGCCGGAGGTCAAAACCGAACTGTAATTGGCAAACAAAGTGGCCGCATTTTGAATGGCATCGGCACCATTGGGGCCCCATGCGGGAGCAGGACTGTAAGAAGTTGAGCTTAAAGCACTTGATGTGGATACGGGCGAGCCATATTGATAGCTCTTGCCAATATAGAGCGTTCCCTCAAAGTCTGTGCATACGCTCACGTATTTGCTGGGAGCACCCCCGGTGGAACCCACAGCAGTGAGGCCGATACCTCCGGCGAGCACATCGTAGTTGTTGCCTTGAAAATCAACGGTGACTGTTTCAAGCGAAGCGTCCGAAATAGTGTAGCTTAAATCTGCTTTGGACTCGACCACCCCACCCCCGACAAACATCAATGCTGTAAGAAGCGCAAGGTTTTGACTTGGACACTTCACAAATTCCAGAATTTTTTCCATATGAGAAGATAACATGACCAATTTTCGTCCTCTATGGTGGCTTAGGACATCAAAACTCGCTTTTGGGACATTCTAAGCATCATATCAACCTTGCCCATGACCCCTGGCCATGGTTAAACAGCTACGCATGCGGAAAAGTCAGCCGCTTAAAA
>DAIDJC010000021.1 GCA_027451565.1 Limisphaerales bacterium
CCAGGATTCATTCGCCAGGTATGCCCAACTGAGAAACTGGGTGCGTGGATCGTTGGCGTAGCTGTTGTTGTCGAAAATATCCTTCACGCTGTAGCGGCCCAGGGTGATGGTGATTCGGGAAATATCCTCGCGCCCCGCGAGGTCCAGTTGATCATCGGCCACGGTTTCCTGGTCGCCGCCCAGGCCGATGACTTGACGGTAAAAAATCCGAGCCAGATTCACCTCGGGGGTCTGGGTTCCAGATCGAAAAGCCTCGCCGTTTGGAAACGCCTCCGCGCCCACCGTGGAACTTAACCCGTACCCCTGCCACATCAGGCCATCCACATGAAATTCCGCGCCCTGCCATAATTTAATTCCTGCAAACAAATCCATGGAGACTGTCTCCTTGAATTCGCCATGACTGTCCAAGCTGTTGGGGCCGGAGTATTGCGCAGGAAATGACGGATCGGTCTGACCTACGACCGTGTTTTGAAAGTGCAGGTTCCAGTCGGTACCATTTGACTCTTTCGCCCAGTTCAAAAAGGAGGCAGGCGCAGAGTTGGTGGAACCATTGTCCACCGCACCGAACAGGGGAATGGGACCCATGCAAGCGATCAAGCAGGCGATTCTTTTCATGAATGCAACTTGAGGAAGCCTTGAAAAATCGTGAAATTGTGATGGGGCAGGGGCGTTAGAGCCAGTTTCTGCGGACCATCCACATTTTGATGAGTTGTGTCAGCCCCACATAAAGGAGGAGGGTGCCAAACAAAATGGGCCAGAACTGCCAGGCCAGCGGCACGAAGCCCAACGGCGCTGCCAGGGGTGAAAAGGGCAAAAGCGCGCCGATGACCATGATTAAAATGCTTGTCATGGTAAGCTGCCAGCTTGCGCGGGATTGCAGAAACGGAATTTGGTTGGTGCGGATCACGTGGATGATCAGGGTCTGGGTCATGATGGACTCCACGAACCAGCCCGTGTTGAAGAGCGCGGCGGCGTAAGAATGGTCCGGGTCGGTGACGTGGGCGAAACGCGAGGCGATCTCCGGTGGCGGTGTCAGGCCGGACTGGCTGCATTTGAAATAAAACCACATCACGCAAAACGTGGTATAATCGAAAATGGAGCTGATGGGGCCGATGAAGAGGATGAATTTGGTGATTTCCCCCATGTTCCAAGGGCGCGGGCGCGCAATATACTGTGCTGCCACATTGTCCGTGGGGATGGGGACCTGGGAACAATCGTAGAGAAGGTTGTTGGTGAGGATTTGGAGCGGTTGCATGGGCAAAAAGGGAAACCAGGCGCTGGCGCCTAGAACACTGAACATGTTCCCAAAATTTGAACTGGCTCCCATGCGAATATACTTAAGGATGTTGGCAAACACCTTGCGCCCCTCCAAAACACCTTCCTCCAGCACCATCAGGCTTTTTTCCAGCAGGATCATGTCGGCGGATTCCTTGGCTATGTCCACGGCGGTGTCCACGGAAATGCCCACATCCGCAGCCCTCAAGGCGGGGGCGTCATTGATGCCATCCCCCATGAAACCCACCACGTGGCCCTTGGCTTGCAATGCCTGGACCACCCGCTTTTTGTGGGCTGGAGACAAGCGGGCATATACATCCATGGTGTCTATGACCCCGGAAAGCTGCGCATCCGACATTTTTTCCACCTCGCTGCCCAGAAGGATGCGATCGGCTTGAATTCCCACCTCGCTGCAAACCTTGCGGGTGACCAGGTCATTGTCGCCGGTCAGGACCTTTACGGTCACCCCATGCTGGCGCAACGCGGCAATGGCAGTTTTGGCGGTGTCTTTGGGCGGGTCCAAAAAGGCCAGGTAGCCCGTAAGCACAAGATTCTCCTCGTCGGCCTTGGAATACGCCGGCTTTGCCTCCACCTTTTTGCTGGCAATGGCAAGCACCCTGAACCCGTCCTCACTGAGTGAATTCACCTGTTCAATCAGGTTTCCCACCAGGATTGGCTCCATGTCAAAAACCTCGCCTGCGCTCTCAAAATGTGTGCATTTCTTGAAAACGGATTCCGGGGCGCCCTTGGTCAGCAGTTGCCGGCCTCCGTCTCCGTTCTCCACAACCACCGACATCATTCGCCGCGAGAAATCAAAAGGTATTTCATCCACCTTGCTGATTTTTTCAACCGATAATTCCCGGTGAAGCTCTGTGTACTTCAAGACAGCACGGTCCAGCACGTTTTTCAGTCCGGTCTGGAAATGGCTGATCAGGTAGGCGTCGCGCAGCACCTCCTCGCTCTCATTTTTAAAAACATCGCAGTGAATTTCCAGGATCACGTGGTCAATGGTCAGGGTCCCGGTTTTGTCCGTGCAAAGGACATTCATGGCGCCGAAGTTTTGGATGGAGTTGAGCTTTTTAACGATCACCTTTTTCCGCGACATGGCCAGGGCCCCCTTGGAGAGGCACACCGAGACGATCATGGGCAGCATTTCCGGAGTTAGACCCACGGCCACGGCCAGGGCAAAAAGGAAGGTGTCCTTGCCCCAACTGCTCTTGAAAAGTCCATTGATCAAAAAGACCATGGGTGACATCACCGTCATGAAACAAATCATTAGCCAGGTGAATTTTTTGACCCCCTTGTCAAAGGCGGTTTCGACGTGCTGCCCGGTGAGGCTGCTGGCCATTTTGCCAAAATAGGTCTGCGCCCCGGTGGCCACGATCACTGCGGTGGCTGTGCCGCTCTCCACGCTCGTGCCCAAAAAGCAGAGGTTTTGATGTTCAATGATTGAAACGTCCCTGCGGGTGTCGCTGGCGTCATATTTTTCAACCGGCAGGGATTCTCCCGTCAGGGTGGCTTGAATCACAAACAAGTCCTTGGAGGAAATCAGCCGGACATCCCCTGGTATCATGTCGCCTGCCGAAAGTTTGACAACATCACCGGGCACGAGGTCCTTGAGGGGGATTTCCACGAGCTGGCCATCCCTCCAGACGGAGGCGGTGACCTTGATCATGGCCTTGAGCTTTGCGGCGGCGTTATCCGCCTTGGTTTCCTGGACAAACCTCAAGGTTACCCCCAGCAGGACCATGGCGACCATCACCCATCCTCCCACCATGTCGCTGGGGCCTTGTGCCGTGGCAAAGGTGACGATTGCCAGGATGGAGAGCAGGATGACCAGCGGGTTGCGCACGGCCACCCAAAGCCGGCTCAGCCAGTCATGCTTTTTTTCCTGGGCCACTTCATTAAATCCGTGCAGGTCCAGTCTCCGTGCGGCCTCGGATGAGGTTAGACCGGCGACTTGGGATTCCAACCGTTTGAGCGCTTCTGCGGAATCCATCAGTGCGGATTCACGCAGCAGTTCCGTGGTTTGTGAGCCTGCGGACTCGTGGGTGGGTGGCATAAACGGTGGCTATTCCAACGGTGGCTATTCCAGAGGGTTGCGGATGGCTCGGAGCAGGGTGGAAGCGTCTGGCGCCTGGAGCAGCGTGTTGCGAAATGCTTCTCCGGAGAACATTTTGGCTATGCCGCTCACGGTGTTCAGGTGCTGCTGGAATTGCTTTTGAGGCACAAGCAGAAGCACCACCAGGCTCACCGGTTGCCCGTCGGCGGAGTCAAACTCCACTCCTTTGAGGGAACGTCCAAAGGCCCCGGTGATCTCTGTCACCAAATCCGTGGAGGCATGCGGAATCCCCACGCCATGGCCAATGCCCGTGCTCATGGAGTTTTCCCGCTTTCGGACCGCACCAATAATGCCGTCCCGGTAATCTGCCTTGATTTTACCGGTGGACTTTAGGACATCCACGAGTTCTTCAATCGCTTCCCAGCGATTTCCAGCCTGAAGCGATGGAATCACCAGGGATTCGGATAGAAGACTGCCTAAGTTTGTGCTCATAAATCTACGAATCTTGTAACGGATTCAAATTGGGGCTGGAAAAATCATGAATATTATCCATGAAAACAATTCCTGAAAACCCGCCGCCCGGCAGGCAACTCCAAAATATGATTCCAGCCCGTTTAAATTGGCCACAGTGAGGGCACTTTGCAACCTTTATTCCCTGCATTTCCTTTTAGCAGAAGATATTTTACAAAAAAGACACGTGAAATTGCGAGGTGAATTCCACGGGTGATTCATAAAAGTATGCAACGAATTATCATTGAATCAATTGCGACGCGGAGGCCGTCCGAAGTTTAAAACTTTTCCGGTTGGAGCCATTTTGAAAATTCAATGTCAATTGCCACGGAATGGCGGTCCCAAGCACATCGTTTATGGGCCAGGCGTGGGTAAATTCTGAGTTGCTTTTTTTACCTGTATTTTGCAGCAGCAGTCCTTTGGCGCGCCAAATCAAGGTTTTTTCCGCCCCATTTTTTTGGGGTTGGTATTCCCGGGCGGGCGGATGGCATTTACGAATAGAATTCCCGAATTGCCTTGTCGGCCAAACCTGCTATACATGCAAACAATGGATTACGACTTGGTGAGTGCGGTTTGAGCCTGGTTGTTTTGGGTGGAAACCATCATCCAAGCCAACACGGTGGATGGTCGGGCGGTTCAACGAAATGTTTCATGTCGGGGTGTGTGGTTCATGAGGACGAGCATCTGCTGGTGGTGAACAAACCTGCCGGATGGAACACCCATGCTCCTGCGCCGGATGCCGGAGAGGGAATTTATGACTGGTTGCGATCTCGCGAAAAGCGGTGGGCGGACTTATCCATTCTCCACCGATTGGACAAGGATACCAGTGGCATCCTGGTTTTTGGCAAATCCACGCTGGCCAACCAGTCGCTGACCGCCCAGTTTGCAACCCGCCAAATCCGCAAATCCTACCTTCTTCTCACAGACCGCCAACCGCCATCGGCTGCCATTGTCATCCGTTCCCGGTTGCGCAGGGTGAGGGATGCCCGGGCCAGCCATACCGATGGGGTGGAGGCGGAAACCTGCTTTGAGCCCATCTCCCTTTCCTCGGAGATTTCCAAGCCCGTGCGGAGTCATCTCCTCCGTGCATTGCCCCGGACCGGCCGGACTCATCAAATTCGTGTTCATGCCTCTGAAAATGGTTTTCCCATCCTGGGAGACACCCTTTACGGCGGAACGCCTGCCCCCCGCCTTTATTTGCACGCAGAAGAATTGGAATTCCTGCATCCAGAAAGCCAAAAAGCCGTCTGTTACCGGGTCTCGGCTGATTTTTTATCGGATTCGCGTGGAGAACTTCGCAGAGCCGTGGTGGAGCCTGCTGCCACGGACGCTTTCAGGCTGGTGCATGGAGCTTCCGATGGCTGGCCGGGTTGGTATGTGGACCGCCTGGGTTCATGGCTGCTTTCGCAGTCCTCTTTCGCGCCCAGCCGGGATCAAGAAACGGAACTAGCCCGACTGTCTGCGGAATTTGGCGCGCGTGGCGTTTATCATAAAATCCTCTCCCGTCAGGTTCGGCAAACCTGCGGGTCCCAGGCATCCCCACAACTGGCCTTTGGGGAATGCGCACCCGCCCGGTGGCCTGTTCTCGAAAATAATCTCCGCTATCATATGAGTTTTCAGGAGGGTTATTCAGTGGGGTTATTTTTGGATCAAAGGGACAATCGCCGCCGCATGGCAACGGGCTGGGTGGGTCACAATTTCCCATCCCTGCCCGGGATGGGCGCCCGATTGCTCAATTGCTTTGCTTATACCTGCGGTTTTTCGGTGGCTGGAGCAGCCGCAGGAATGCGTGCCACCAGCCTGGACCTGTCAAAAAAATACCTCGACTGGGGCCGGGCCAATTTTGAATTGAACCACATTGACCCCGCCTCTCATGACTTTATTTATGGCGATGTTCCGGACTGGCTGGGGCGGTTTAAAAAGAAGAACCGGCAGTTTGAGGTCATCGTGCTGGATCCGCCCACCTTCTCCCAGTCGCGGCAAAGCGGGGCCTTTCGCGTGGAAAAAGACCTGGGCAACCTCGTGGGAGAAGCGCTGCATTTGCTGAGCCGGCGGGGTTTCCTGCTTGTTTGTGCCAATGCGGCCGACTGGGCACCCTCCGCTTTTTTGGACCTGGTCCAAACCGCCGTGGCCAGACAGGGACGGAAGTTGCTCCACCAATACTACGTCCCACAGCCTCCAGATTTCCCCATCAGCCGCCATGAACCTTCCCATCTCAAAACAGTCTGGTTGCAGGTGGATTGACCATTTTTTGTCCTTCAAAAAAGGTATCTTTACCCGACCACATCAGCCCCGCTTTATTGCTTGCATCATCCAGCGCAGATGGCTGGTACAGGACCTGTTTTTAATTTTTTTCACGCAACCGTTTTCGCATCCGGTCCCTCGCTTCCACGGATAAACCCGGTCCTTCGCTTTCATGCCAAATTTCGGGATGTTTCAGGGCATGGTCATGGAGTTTGCGTATCTGCCGCCCATAGCGCCAGCACCAGCGGCACATAAAGATATGAATCCGAAGGCCGATTCGCGTCCATACGGACAGCTTTCCATCCAACAGCCTTGATTGCGCCTCGGCGGCAGCGCGACAGTTCATGAAAAGGGCACCGGGGCCGGAGGCTGGTTTCTTCATGTCAAGCGGGTTGTGTTTTTTAAATTAAACCACCAGTTGCTTTGTCGGCTCTTGCTCTTTTTCCTTACAGTTTAAATTACTGCGCTTGGAACCAGTTTTTTTCAAGACATTGTCTCAGCGCCATTCGGGCACGGTGCAACATCACCCAAAGGTTGCCCTCGGAGATGTGGAGGTTTTCGCAGATGGACCGGGAAGAAAGGTCGTCCACCTCCCGCATGTGGAAAACGGCTGCCACGTTTTGAGGAAGCCTGCCCGCACATTCACGGTAGGTTTTCCAAAAAATAGGTTCATCGGCTTTTTCCACCTCTGCCTCCCAAGCCCCAGGTGCATGGCCTTTTTGCCAGGTCTCACCCATCAATCCCCTGGTAATGAATTGTTCCTGCTCCTCTTCGTCAAAAAATTGGAGGTCGGTGAAGGATTGTTCCCGGCTGGAGCGTCGAAAATGATCGTAGATTTTATTTTTCAGGATGCCGGTGAGCCAGCTTCTTTCCCTGGCGCGCCCGGCGAACTGTTCCGCCCCCTTCAATGCCGCCAGGAATGTCTCCTGGACCATGTCCTCCGCCAGGGTGGCATTGCGCAGCCTGCCTAGGGCGAAATTAAACAGGTAGTCACCATGAGCATCCACCCAATACTCGGGATCCACTTTTGCCGGAGTGGCGGAATCGTTTTCACGGGGTGGCGGCTCTTGCGACATGCTGAAGGATTGATGACAGAATCATTTCATCAAAGCAAGTCCAACCCGGCATCAGTCCCGGCCTTGAAGTGGTCATTTTTTTTCAATTCCGTGCTGCCCTGTAAAATGGCGGGCAGGGGTGGCTTCGTAAGCGGGCGGAAGTGGCTGGCGGAGCGAGGGGACCAGGGGCACCGGGTTGATTTATCGGTTTGAAAATGGTGAGTGATGTTGGATGCGCAAAATTATTCAAAACCCACCTCACACCCATGGCCTTTACTCCATCCTCATCAAATATTTTGATGAAAGGAACGCCTTGCGTTGAAAGCAAACGGCGCATTCCAGCATGGAATGCGCCGTGTTCAACCCCGTGGGGTTGGAGTAATATCCTGTTTTTTACTGAACCGATTTTTCGTCAATGATGGCCTGTGCTGGGTCGGTGTTTGTAGGATTGCTCCAGTTATAAGGATGGCTGCCGTCCCAAAGGTTGTTGGGATCCACCATGGTGGGCCGTTTGGTGGCGGGCGTGTCGAGGAACTGGGTTTCGCTGGATTGGAAATTATCATCCTTCACGATGGTGGGGGTGATAAAAATCAAGAGGTTGTCCTTGGTGGTGCTCTTGGTTTCGCTGCGGAACAAATAACCCAAGCCAGGGAGGTCTCCCAGCATGGGGACCTTGGTGCTTGTGGAGATGGGGTTGTCCTGGACCAGGCCGCCCATGACCAGTGTGTGGGCATTGGGAATCAAGACCTGCGTGTCAAACGTGCGGAAATCGAACAAATCGGCCTGGTAAGTTTGGCCTGCCACGGTCTGGCTTTGAATGCCGGCGAAGCTGGAGACCTGGGGTTGAACCCTCAGCCAGATCCGGTCGTTGGCGGAAATACGGGGAGTCACGTTAAGGACAGTGCCCACGTTGGTGTAGGTGACGGTGGATCCACCGGTGGTGTTGGCCGTGCCAGCGGTGACCTGAAACACGGGATAGGTGCGGACAACGCTGATTTGCGCGCTTTGATTGTCCAAAGTAACCACGCGGGGCGTGGACATCACTTGCGCATCCTCGGAGGAATTCAAGAAGGAGAGGACCACGTTCAAACCATCGGCATTCAGGAATCCTTCGGGACCAAACCCACCGGTTGTTGCTCCTATCAAGCCCGGATTAGCCAGAACTCCGCTCACAATACCGGGTTGTGCAGGTTGGGCGCCACTGATGGTTGTCACCCCATTCACCGTGGTGGCGGTGCCGGGTGTGGGCGCGGTGGGTTGGACAATATAGGTGGAATTATTGCCGAATGAAACATGCTGTGACTGGAGGGTGCCAGTCCAGTCAATACCTTTCTGGCTCGTCGGGTTGCTGGAAATTTCCACCAGTTTGGTCTCGATAAGCACTTGTTTGGTGACGGTGTCCAGCTTATTCACTAAAATTTCAGCCGCATCCTGCTCTGGCTCCGTAGCCACGATCACCAACTGGCTGGTGCGGATGTCCGGAATCACCTTACTGCGCTTGTCGGTGAGGGTGGAGACCACTGCCGTGACCATGTTCGATACGCTGGCGTATTTCAACTGCACAACGCGTGTTTCCAAAGGCGGAGGGGCGCTGGGATCCTTGATGGTAATGCGGGCAATGCCTGTTTGCTGGTCATTGACCATTTGGAGCCCGTAGTTGTCCAGCAATGCCAGGAGCGCTTTTTCTGCGGTGATGTTTTCCCAGCGAATGGAGAGGGTGGGCTCTGCCTTCACCTGACCGCTGGCATCGGGCTCTCCATAGGCGATTTTTGGGTCCAGCATGTAATTGATGTTGGCCTGGCGCGCAAGGTTTTCAATGGCGGTGGTCAGGCTGACGTCGGAGAACTGGATCAAAGGGATGTTGGCCGCCTTGGTGGGTGAAGGTTCAGCCGGGGGCGGGGTTGCCACCTGCACAGCCGGAGCTTCCGCGGGTGCTGGCGAGGCATTGGTGGCGGGGGATGTCTCTGCCACGGCGTTGGTGGCCGGGGCTGGTTCAGCCATGGCGGATGCGCTGGGTGTTTGAATCGCGGCTGGGGCATTTGAAACCGCTTCCGCAGGGGTGTTTTGCCCGTTTTCACCCTGCAACAAAGCTTTTCGGGCTGCCGCCTGTGCAGAGTTATCCTGCACGCTGTTGGTGGCCATGGTGGTTTGTGCCTGGGTTGCCATGGTTCCAGCCAGGCTGGCCATGAAGAGTAGGTTTCTGAGTTTGATCATAAATGGGATGCTATGGCGGTTTTGTTGCTTAAGGATGTGAATTGATATTGAAATTGGCGGGGATTGGTTTGTTGTTTTCATTGGGAGCTGAAACTCAATATCCGGCGTTGGTGGTCCGCCTCCACGATGACGCTGTTTTGGGAGATGGTCACGCAGCGGATATGCACCCGTCCAGTGGGTGTGTTGACATCGCCCTCGTCTCCCTCGGCAAAGGAATGATTATTGATAATGACCGTCCGGTCGCCAAGGTAGCCTGAGAATCCCCTGACTGTGAGGCTGGCCATGGACCCCGCATGGTGAACCTCCACCACGTTGGCGTAAGGCCGGGTGGATTCGGGAAAAAATGGATCGCGCCCCTGGCTGGGGTTGGCGGGCAACAAAAAGGTGGAGACAGGCGCTGGGGCGGTTTTGTGATCGCCCTCCGGTTTGGCCGCCTGCGCCAAGCACACTGCGCCCATTAGCGAGGCGTGGACTGCAATGCGTTTATAAAAGGAATTCATGGTCATTCAACCGTGTTAGTTCAGCTTGTCGGTTTCACCAGAGCGACCACATCAAAGTGAAAGCTGAGCTGTTCTGAGGTGGTGGTGCCCGAGTCGCTGGTGGCTATTGCCAGGTTTTCAATTCGGATATGCGGAAAGGTGTTTTCGAAGTCGGCCACGAATTTGCCTATATCATGAAAATAGCCTGAGCCATAAACGGACAGCCGAACCTGCTTGTAGGGGAAGTTCGGAAACATGTCCATCTCACCCAAGACGGGTTGCCCGATATTGGGAATGTCCACGTGATAGCCAGTCTTGAAATGGTGAATGGTGTCGTAAATCCATGCGTAGGCGTCGCCGGACGCGACATCCTTTTCCTGGTGTTCCAGGTCCGCTGAGACTTGCGCCAGGACATTCGAATCATTCAGCGCTTCGCGGATGGTCTGATGGTATTTTTCCAGGCTGGCCTGTTGGTCATTGTACTGCTGGAGGAGATGCCGGTTGTCGTTTTGCTGTGGTTGGATGAGGCCAAAATACACGCCAGCCAACAGTACGAGCGTGCCCACGGCCACAAGAATCAACTGGTTACGCTTGGCTGCAGGAAGTTTTTTCATTGGCTTTGATCGTTAAAACGGCAGGTGAGAGAAAATAAAACATAAGCCGTTCCCGCCGGCGTGGTCTGCGGCGAGGAGAGGCTGGACAGGGTCAGTCCATTCATGTCTGAGAGTTGCGACTTGAAAAATCCCAAATGGGTAATGGCATCCTTGAATTGGTTAACCCTGTCTCCGGGGTTGGGACTCGAATCGCACGCATCCAAAGTCACCAGAGTGGAAGACGTGACGCCGGTGGTTTTTCCAGCCGATCCTGTGGGGGTATAATGTTGGGACACCTCAAGTCTCATGAGATTTACGTTGGACACGTAGAGCATTTGCAGCGCATTCAACAAGTTTCCTTGCAGGAACCGTGCCGAGTTTAGCTTGTCCAGCATTTTCAGGCGATTTTGTTGGGAATGGAGGGTCTGAAGCGTGGTCAGCGCTTTTTTGTAATCATCCGAGCGGCTTTGGGCTTCAGACTGGATTTTGGAAAGATTGCTTTTGGCGACGATATGTCCCAAAAAAATAGAGCTGTACCAGACCAGCATCAGGGCCACCAACAAAGCCCCCAGATAAATGGCGCGTTTTACCGGGTCGCGCTTGCGGAGTTCCTGCTCGGCCAGCACATCGGTCATTAAATTGATTCTTATGGGCATAACTTCAAATGATGGCCAGAGCGGCGCCTATGGCGGTGGTCAATTGGGTTCCAATATGTTCAAATTCCACGGCTTGCTGGCCAGACAAGGCCAGTTGCATGAATGCGCTGGAATTCCATGTCTTGCATTCCACGAGCAGCTCGGAATGGAGCATTTCCATTATCATTTCCGAGCGTGAAGACCCGCCGCTGACATATACTTGGGACACCGCGCAGTCTTCCTGGTGCTCGAAAAAGTCGAGTGAGGCGCGGATTTCCCGCCCAAGCGGGGCCACATGCATTTGCAGCGCGGATTCTACCTCCGGCGCCATGCCCACCTTGATTCCCTCAGCCTCGGCATGGCTGATGTTTAAGGTCTGAGCGAGACCGTCCGTGAGTTGGTCTCCTCCCAGGTTGACCATTCTGTTCAGGGCCAGTTCCCCCTTGCTGAGAATGCTTACGGAGGTTTTTTTAAATCCGATATCCACCAACGCCACCGTTTCTTTCTGGTAAATTTCAGGCATGGATTGCTCGAAATGATTGATGGGACCCAGCAAGCCGGGAACGAGCCCCTCCGCTGTCAGTCCCGCACTGGAGGCGGCTTCCACAAAGTCGGCCACGTTTTTCTGGCGTGTGGCTGCAGCCAGCACCTTGAGTTTGGGTACCCCGTTGGCACGGGAGGGATCCGCGGGTTTATCCGCGCGCGGCGGCATGATGTAGCAGTCAAAAGTATGTTGCGGCAGATCCTGTTGCAGGTAGTTTTTGTGGTTCATCCGTAAAACCTGGCGCATTTCATCCAACGGAATCTGGGGTAATTCGACCTGGCGGACCACGGAATCTTCCACCCCCAATGCCAAGGTCAAATACCTCACCGGATTATCCAGTGCGGCGGCTACCGCCTTCAAATGTTCGCCCAGCAATTCGGCGGACATTTTTTTATCGAAAATGGGCGCGTCCAGAATGGCGTATTTGCTCAGGAAAAGAGCGGGGCCGCGGCGTTCCAGTAAAACAGCCTTGGTCGTCCTGCTGCCAAGATCCACGGCGATCATCTGTGATCGCCTTTTAAGCTCTCCGCGTTTTAAAAATGGCAGTTTCAAGGCCATGCTGTTGTATTGTTGTTGTTGTCTGATCCAGTCCAATTTAAGACTGGCAACCTCCCTAAAGCAGGTGCTGCGCCAAAAACTAACGAAACAACCTCCTCTACCTGGGAATCTTATTCTGTGTCTGAACTCCAGTCTTCCATGTCCCGAAAATGTGCGCCTGCCCGCTCAACAAGGGCTATGCTGATTTTTGCCTGTCCCAAAATACGCACGGACCGGGTGTTTTTTTGCCAGGCAAAAACCAGCGTGCAAAGGTCTTATGGCCTAGCTCCAAGTCATCTTGACATTGAACGCCGATCTGGAAGGGCATTAACCCGGAATAATTGCCGGGATTATTAAATCATTTGAGGCAGTCGGAAGTTGGCAGTTTTCTCCAGCAACATCATGCGCAGAAGATAAGCGCCGGTCATATAGCGGCACGAGGATTCTGTTTTTGAACAAAAGGCCGGATGGCCGGGAACGGCGAAGGGGAAAAATTTATTGACTCTATGGAATTACCAGGCGGGGCAGGGGCGGCGGTCCCGTGACCTCACTTGGAAGGAGGTTTCATACCTTTGTGGCTTCGGTAAGAACCTCGCGAATTGCCCCAAGCATGTCATCCGGAGTGCATAATCCCTTGATCAAGCGACGATGTGCGGTTTCCAATATGGGTTCGCCATCTGAGTCAATGATGGAATTGCTGGAGAGGACGATGACTGGTTTGTCTTTTAGTTTGGGATTGCTTCGAATGAACCCCATGATTTCCACGCCATTAAACTTGGGCATGAGCAAGTCCAAAATAATGACATCTGGCGGTCGCAATGCCATGCACCGCATGGCCTCCAAACCGTCAGAGGCAGGCTGAACTTCATAACCCTCCTGAATCAAACGCGTACGGTAGGCCATGATCAATACGGGATCGTCATCCACAAATAATATGAGCTTTGTCTCCGAGGCTGTCATGATTCAATGATCTTATGGGACTACTCTAGCAATGAGGGTGCCAAAAGCAATCCTTTCGATGATTTCTCGCAGGTCATTTGCAGGGTTTGGCGTCCCGTTCAATTTCCGTTTCAAAATTGCCTGCCCAACTGGTAGTGTCAGGCCATGAGTGAATCTGAAGCCGAGGATAAAAAGATGAGGGGCTTTTGGTTCATCATACTGACTCAGTTCCAGGGAGCCTTTAGTGATAATACCCTCAAATGGCTCACCACGTTTATGATCACAAGGGAAATCATCAACCCGGCGAGGCAAAACCATTTGATGACCGTGGTCACGGTTTTATTTACGCTGCCATTCTGTCTTTTTTCCATGGCAGGAGGCTACCTGGCGGATCGTTTCAGCAAGCGCCGGGTCATCCTTTCGGTCAAGCTGTTTGAGATCATGGTCATGAGCCTGGCTTGCTACGGTTTGTGGGCGCAAAAGTTGAAGGTCACCATTTTTTGCGTGCTCCTGATGGGGCTGCACAGCGCCATTTTCGGCCCTTCCAAATATTCGATCCTTCCTGAATTGTTGCCTGAGAAAAAACTTTCCTGGGGGAACGGGATTTTGGAGTTTGGAACCTTCATTGCCATCATCAGCGGCACGGTGGCGGGAGGATTGTTGTGCACGCATTTTGCGGCCAAACCCGTGTGGTCCGGGGTTCTGCTTGCGGCGCTGGCCTGCATGGGGTTGGCCAGTGCGGCCATGATCACGCCCTTGCCAGCGGCCAATCCCAAAAAGGCTTTTTGTTGGAACCCATTTGCCGATGCATGGGCCAACCTTAAATGGATCAGGTCCGATAGGGCCTTGGGCCTGGCACTGGTTGGATACGCCTACTTTTTTGCCATCGCCGCCCTCATTCAACTGGTCATAGTCATCTATGCGAGGGATGCCTTGGCTTTGAATGACCCGATAGCCACCAGTTATTTACAGGCTGCCACAGCGATTGGCATTGGCGTGGGCTGTCTCCTGGCAGGCTTTTTATCTGGTGGCAAAATTGAAACTGGACTAATGCCGCTGGGAGGCTTGGGTTTGACGGCCTGCGCATTTGCGCTGGGCTTAAGCCCGGGTTCCTTTGCGCTGACGGCCTTAAAGTTGTCCTTGCTGGGTTTTTTTGGTGGGTTTTATGTTGTGCCTGTCTCAGCAATGTTGCAGTACCGGCCCCATTCGGACCGCAAGGGCGGGGTCCAGGGAGTTGCCAACCTGGCTTCATGGGTTTGCATCGGATTTTCTGCGCTGGTGTTTTCCGTTTTATCCACCCTTTTCAAGCTCACTCCACCCGAAATTTTCACCATAATTGGCTTGGCCACCTTGACCGCCACCGTGAGTCTTTTAATCTTGGCGCCAGAAACCGCCTTGCGAATGGTCCTCTGGTTCGTGACGCATTCCCTGTGCCGGGTCACGGTCATGGGTCGGGATCAAATCCCTGAAACCGGCGGCGCGCTTTTTGTGTCCAATCGCCTCTCCATGGCAGGTGTCCTGGCTCTATCGGCTTCGACGGACCGGACCATCCGTTTTTTGATGGCAGAGCCTTCGGGCCAGTCGGTCTGTCATCGTTTTCTAAACCGCATCTTGAAGGTCATTCAGATTCCGCCCGGCGCTGGCACGACGGCGAGATGCCTTTGCGCCGCAAAAGAGGCGGTGGAAAAAGGAGAGGTGGTTTGCATTTTTGCAGAGGGAATTGCGCTGGAATCAGGAGGGGTGATTTCTTTGCAAGCCGGGCTTGTGCAAATCATGTCCGGCTTGGAAGCCCCCATTGTGCCGGTGGCTTTGGATGGATTGCTGCCAGGAGCCGGTCCTTCGGGGGGAAAGGGAATCCTGGGGGGAGTTCCCAGGCGTTTGCCTGTGCGGCTGAGGGTTTTGTTTGGACCCTCGATGCCATCGAGCAGCAATGCGGCAGCGGTTCGGAAGGCGAACCAGGATCTTTTGGAAAAAGCCTGGCCCCTGCGTCGTGGATTCATGAGGCCCTTGCCTCATGAATTCATTCGCATGGCACGGCGTCATCCACGCCGATTTTGCATGGCCGATTCCATGAGTGGCAGCATGGGATTTTTCCAGGCGCTGTTGAAAACGGTTTTTTTAGCCAAAAGGCTGAAGGAGCCTTGGAAGGGGCAGGGGTTCGTGGGTATCTGCCTGCCTCCATCCATGCCAGCGGCTCTGGCCAACCATGCCGCCCATCTCTGCGGCAAAGTTCCGGTGAATTTAAACTACACCCTTTCGTCCGCTGCAATTCAGGCATGCGCGCACAAAGGCGGTATTCAAACCATTCTTACTTCGAGACGGTTTTTGGAGAAAATCGGAATGGTTTTGCCCGGGCGTTTGTTGTTCATCGAGGAAATCGTCCGGGATCCGGGCGTTTTGGAGAAAGGACTGGCGTTCCTCATGGCCGCCTTCGCCCCACAGAGGTGCCTGGGTTGGTATGTCGGCGTTCGCCATCCGGCGGGCTTGGATGATCCAGCCACCGTTATTTTTTCCAGTGGAAGCACCGGGGACCCGAAGGGTGTGCCGCTTTCTCACTACAACCTCCTTTCCAACATCTCCCAGATGGAACAGGTCCTGGACGTGTCTGAGGTCACACGGTTCCTGGGAATTCTGCCGCTTTTTCATTCCTTTGGCTTTACGGTCACCTTGTGCCTGCCATCGGTTTGTGGCGTGGGTGTGGCGTTTCACCCCAATCCATTGGATGCCCGAGCCATCGGCTCCCTGGTGTTGCAGCAAAAAGTGAACATCATTCTGGCGACCCCCGGGTTTCTGCAGATTTATTTGCGCCAACTTCCTGCCCCGGTTTTTGCAGCCGTCCGACAGGTGATTGCCGGTGGCGAAAAACTTCCTGAAACATTGGCCGAGGCTTTTGAAAAACATTTTGGAATCAGGCCCCAGGAGGGTTATGGCGCAACGGAATGCGGCCCCGCTGTGGCGGTGAACATGATGAATCCCCACGATCCAGCATTGAACCAGGTCAATGGAAAACGGGGTAAAGTAGGGCGTATCCTGCCGGGAATGGCGGCCCGACTTGCAGATCCGGATAATCCATGGTCGGAGGGCGACAAGCCCCCGGGCACTGAGGGGTTGTTGCTTTTGAAAGGCCCGAATGTCATGGCTGGCTACCTGGGGGAACCGGAAAAAACCCGCGCCGTGCTCCGGGATGGCTGGTACGCCTCGGGCGACATGGCCACCATGGACGAGGATGGGTTTTTGCAAATCACCGGGCGCCTCAGCCGCTACAGCAAAATCAGCGGGGAAATGGTTCCGCATCTCTCGGTGGAAGAAGCGTTGCACGCCGCCGCGGACGCCAAGGAACTTTGTTTCGTGGTCACAAGTCTCCCGGATGAAAACCGTGGGGAGCGGCTGGTGGTATTGCACCGGTTGAATCCTGAGGGGTTTTCGAAGTTAATGGACAAACGCAGCCAATGGAATCTGCCCAATCTTTGGAAGCCCAAACCCATGGATTTTTATTTTGTGGAGCAATTTCCAGTCCTAGGCACGCAAAAGCTCGACCTGCGCGGAATTCGTGTCCTGGCAGAACAGATTAGCGCCATGGCCAATTCCTGATCGAAAGATTTTTCAAAACCTTGAAATCCACTCGTTCTTTATGGTTTCGGCATGTTTGGAGGGCTTTGGGTCTTCACACCTTGTTGGAAGGCAAATCGAAGGCGCGCGGGATATTCCATCAAAACAGGATGGTTTTCCACCGAAAAGGGCCAATAATCCGGATTGCGACCCGAACTATTTTCGGGTGATGTCGCGAAAGGGGGTACACTTTTGGGTTTGAATCAGGTGAACAGGCTTGACTGACTCGACCAGCGGGGATGGGGGTTTTCGCGAAAAACAAAGGATAAATCGCAGTTTGGTGCCTGGCTTGTCCAAATAAGTGAAATTTTTCACAAACTTTTCTTGCGGGGTGTCCGCCAATGTATTAAATGTTTCCCGCGACAGGGATTCGGAGCATTAGTCCTTGTGATTGTTTTAGAGATTTGCCGTGGTTTTTGCCGATTAATCGGCGTTTGAAATGTCAGCAATTTTTCCAAAGTGGACAAACTGGCTTCCGTTGGTGTTGGCCTTGGTCGCCGCACTCGCGGGGGGCGCCGTGACGGCGGGAGTGGTCATTTACGTTACGCCCAAATATTATCGCGTGGGGTACCAGCCGGTTCAGCCGGTTCCTTTTTCCCACAAGATACATGCCGGCCAGTTGGGTCTGGATTGCCGCTATTGCCATAGCAACGTGGATAAATCCTGGGTGGCAAACATTCCCTCCGCCAGCACCTGCATGAATTGCCACAACCAAGTGCTCAAGGACGATCCTCGGCTGGCCATTGTCCGAGAGAGCGCCACCAATAACACCCCAATCCCATGGGTTCAGATTCACATCGTTCCTGATTACGTTTATTTCAATCATTCCGTCCATGTCAACCGCGGCATCAGTTGCGTGGAATGCCACGGACGCGTGGATCAAATGGATACAGTCCGGCAGGCAAAATCCTTGAGCATGAGTTTCTGCCTGGATTGCCATCGCGACCCCGCTGCCCACATTCGTCCGGTGGACAAGGTCACCGACCTGGGCTGGCAATGGGATTCAGATCCCGCGAAGGCCGCCAAAATGCAGGAAATTAACGGGACAAAGTTTGTTCATGACTGGAAAGTGGAATCGCTTCAAAGTTGCTCAGCCTGCCATAGATGAAAACAATTCGCAAACCTGTCCCCGCTCCCGCCACGGGCCGTCGCCATTGGCGAAGCCTTGAGGAATTGGCCGACACGAAGGAGTTCAAGGAGTGGCTGCATCGCGAATTTCCCTCTGGTGCCAGTGAAATGGCTGAGGGCCAATCCCGCAGGCATTTTCTGCAGATCATGTCAGCCTCGTTTGCGCTGGCAGGCATTGCCACCTTGGGGGCTGGGTGCAGGCGTCCAGTCGAGAATCTCGAGCCTTTTGGGAAGCAGCCGTCTGATTATGTGTTTGGCGCCTCCCAATACTTTGCCACTGCCATGCCACTTCGGTGCGGGGCGCAGCCCTTGGTGGTGAAATCGTACGAAGGCAGGCCCATCAAAATTGAAGGCAATAACCTTTTCCCTGGCGGAATTGGGGCCACGGATCGCTACGCTCAGGCGTCCATCCTGGACTTGTACGACCCGGACCGGGCTAGGTTTTATCGCAAACAAGGACAGAAAATTTCCAAGGACGATGCATTGGGAAGTCTTTCGGACTTGTCCAGCCGTTTCGCAGGAAATCAGGGTCAGGGACTAGCCTTTGTGGTGGAGCAGACATCCTCCCCGTCACGCGATCGTCTTCTGGCAATCCTCGCCAGCCGCTATCCCCAAGCTGAATGGTATGCCGCGGACGCCATACATTCCGTCATTCACCAGGAAGCTGCTTCCAAGGCATTTGGCCAGGCGGTCCGTCCTGAATTTCATTTTGAAAAAGCCCGCGTCATTCTTTCTCTTGATGCTGATTTCCTGGGCGGGGAAGATGACTCGGTGAACCATATTCGCCGGTTTGCCTCAGGTCGTAAGCCCGGGGAGACCATGAACCGGCTTTACGTGGTGGAATCGCTATTCACCCTCACGGGTGCGGCGGCAGACCATCGTCTGCGTCTTGGCGCCAGCCAGGTTTTGGGGGTTGCATCCCAGATTCTGGATCAAATCAATGGAAAGGGAACTGCCTCGACTCCATGGGTTGCCGAGTGCGCCCGTGATTTGGCGGCTAATCCAGGCGCAGCGCTGGTCATGGCCGGCCAGGGGCAACCCTTGGCGGTTCATCTTTTGGCAAATGCCATCAATTCAGCCTTGGGTGCCGTGGGTAATACCCTTCTGCTTGCAACCGCCCCTGCGCCTTCGTTTCATTTGAAATCGTTCCGGGATTTGAATCCCTCCGCAGTGGATACCTTGGTCATTGTTGGGGCTAATCCGGCGTATCATTTCAATTGGACCCAGAAGCCCAAAAACGTGGTGCGGCTGGGTTTTTACGAGGATGAAACCTCGGAATTAAGCGATCTTCACATTCCCTCCGCTCACTATCTTGAATCGTGGGGCGATGCCATGGCGTCCAACGGTTGCAAGCTGGCCATTCAGCCGCTCATTCAACCTTTGTTTGACGGCATGACGGAGCTCGAATTTTTGGCGAGAATCGCTGGCGAAGCGGTCACCAACCCCTATTCCATAGTCAAGGCCACCTTTGGCGAGGATGGGGATAGGTGGAAACAATTCCTCTTCAATGGCTTTGTGGCGGATACGGCCCCATTGCTCGGCAACTTGTCACTGGCATTGGGAAGGGATGAGTTGCAATCCATGGCCGCCGGGTTTAATACGCAGGCGCCGACTGCGGACAAGCTGGAAGTTGTGTTTTACCGCGATGCCAAGTTGGATGATGGACGATTTGCCAACAACGGCTGGATGCAGGAGCTGCCGGATCCCATCACTAAAATGACGTGGGACAACGCTGTCTTGATGAGCCGTAAAACCGCGCGCGCCCTGGGCGTAGAAAACGGCGATCTTGTGGAAATTTCCTTGAATGGAAGCACGGTGACCGGACCCGTTTGGACCCAGCCAGGAATGGCAGATTTTTCCCTGGGCCTGGCTCTGGGTTATGGGCGCAGCCGCGCTGGACGTGTTGGGTCGGGAGTGGGATTCAATGCTTTCACCCTGTTCAGGGGCCGGTATGTGGATTCCGGCGCCACCATCCGAAAGACGGGCTCAACCTATGTGCTTGCCTGCACCCAGGACCACTGGAGCATGGAGGGTCGTCCGGCCGTTCGTGAGGCTAATTTGGATGAATTCAGCCGAAATCCCAAATTTGCCAGCGAGGATTTCCATGGCGTGGAGCCGCCGATTGTTCAGTCGTTGTACCCCAACCCGCTGGATGAGGCCAAAAAAACCGCGCTCCAGCAATGGGGCATGGCGGTGGATTTGAATGCCTGCGTGGGATGCGGCACCTGCGTGGTGGCATGCCAAAGCGAAAATAACATTCCGATCGTGGGCAAGGATCAGGTCAAACGCGGGCGTGAAATGCACTGGATGCGCATTGACCGGTATTACACCTCGGACCCCGGGCGCAAAAATAATCCGAGCCTGTTTGATTTTAATGCGGATGAAAACCAGTCCGATCCCAACCAGCAATTTGCCGCGTGGATTGACGATGTCCAGGCCGTAAACCAGCCGATGTTGTGCCAGCAATGCGAATCAGCCCCTTGCGAGAGTGTTTGCCCGGTCAATGCCACCGTCCATGATGAGGAAGGCTTGAATGTGATGGCTTACAACCGTTGCATTGGCACCCGCTATTGCTCGAACAATTGCCCGTACAAAGTCCGGCACTTCAATTTTCTGGATTACAACAAGCGCCCCCTGAGCGAGCTCAAGGGACCGATGTATTCCACCACTCTCACGCACAAAACGAATGGTGAATGGGACCTTCTGCGTTGGTTGAAGGATCCAGACATTGGAATGCGCACGGAGGCCGAATGGGACCTCATCAAGCTTTCCAAGAATCCGGATGTGACGGTGCGGATGCGTGGCGTGATGGAAAAATGCACTTATTGCACCCAGCGCATTGAGCAGGCCAAGATCGCCCAAAAATCCAGGGCGGGAGGGAGCGGGAATGTCCGTCTTTCTGAGGCTGAGGGCACCATTCCAAAGACCGCATGCCAGCAGGTTTGTCCGGCGGGAGCGATTGTGTTTGGAGACGTGAGCGATCCAGAAAGCTCGGTCTCGCGTCAAAAATTGTCCTCGCTCAACTACTCGGTTTTGGGGGACCTGCTGACCAAGCCGCGGACCACTTACCTGGCCCGGGTACGCAACCCCAACCCGGCCATGCCCGATTACCATGCGCCTTACAGCACTGAAGAATACGAAAACGGTCTCTTGACCAGGAAAGGAACCAGCTAATGGCCGGCCCAGTTATTTCAGCGGAAGAAATCAAGCGATTGGCCCCCCCGGAGGAATTTAGAAATGCCCCGATTGTGGAGGGGTCCAAGGGTTTGGGCTGGCTCACGGACCGGTTGTCTGCCTTTGCCGAGGCCAAGACCCCCATCTGGTGGTGGGCTGCCTTTCTTCCTGCCGTGTTCTGCGCCGCCGTGGTTTTCCCCATCTGCCTGTTCTATCAGGTTTTCACCGGGGTGGGGGTCTGGGGTAACAACCATCCCGTGATGTGGGGTCTGGACATTGTCAACTTCATCTGGTGGGTGGGCGTGGCGCATGCAGGCACTTTGATTTCGGCCCTGCTTTTCCTCACCAAGCAAGGCTGGAGAACCACAATCGGTCGCATGGCGGAGGCCATGACCGTCTTTTCAGTGGCCATGGCCGGATTATATCCCGCCATTCACGTGGGTCGCGCCTGGTTTGATTGGTTCATGTTTCCCATCCCCAATTCCAACGGCCTTTGGCCCCAGTTCCGCTCGCCTCTCATGTGGGATGTCTTCGCCGTCAACACCTACCTGGTGGTTTCCACACTTTTTTGGTTCATGGGGATGATTCCGGATTTTGCCGTTCTTCGCGACCGGTCAAAGACCCGTCTGCGCAAGGCCATCTTCAGCGCACTGGCCATGGGTTGGACTGGTTCAGCGCGGCATTGGCATAACTACGAAAAAGCCTACACCGTTTTCGCCGGATTGTGCACGCTGCTGGTTTTCACCGTCAGTTCCATCGTCGGTTTGGATTTCTGCACAGCCCAAATCGCGGGGTGGCATATTCCGACAAGATACG